>JBOGLB010000315.1:0-5588 GCA_050745965.1 Terriglobales bacterium
GTATAAAATCCATTAACTGCTATTGGTTTGCGTCCCTTCCATATTTGCACCGCGTTGTATACTAAGTGCGGATCTTTAAGATAACCTCACGCGATGAAGAATAACGGCAGCGCGTCACATCTGGAACTCATGGACGTTCGCACGCTCAAGCAGCAGGTTGTAAAGCTGTTGCGGGGCGCCATTCTCTCCGGCAAGATCAAGCCGGGAGAACGTCTCAACGAGAGCGAATTGGCCCGCGATTTGGGACTCAGTCGGATTCCGGTTCGCGAGGCGCTCCAACAGCTTCAGGAGCAAGGCCTCGTTATAGACTCTCCCCGACGTGGCAAATTTGTTGTCAACCTGAGCGAGGAAGAGATTCAGAAGATCAACAGCCTCCGCTTGGTTCTGGAGAGCGAAGCGCTCCGCCTTTGCCGGGCCAAGATTTCCCCCGAAGGGCTGGTTAATCTCGCGAGCCTGGCGAACAAGATGGAGCACTCTCGAGAGGTTTCGGAGATGGAGGCTTCTGCATTGGACATCGAGTTTCACCGCACGATTTGGAAACACAGTGGCAATGAATATCTTGCCAGGGTGTTGGAAAGTATTACAATCCCCCTCTTTGCACATCGGGTTCTGTGGAGACTCAATCGAGAGATGCTTGGTTGGGCTTCAATTCTACCGAACCGCCACCACCAGATCTTGGAATTTGTTCAAGGTAAACTTGACCAACCGGCAGAAGAGGTAATGTTGGAACATCTCAGTTTTCGATACCCACACCCCGAACGCTTCTCCAGTCTGGCTTTGCCACCGAATGGTTCTCCGGCGAAGAGTAGATAGGGCGTTTTCGTACGCACTGGAAGAAGATTTTTAGCAGCAAGGTCGCGCTACTCTCGTTTCGTAATAGTGCAGCCGCCGTCCGCAACCAGAATCTGTCCTGTCACGTAATCCGATTCCGCCGAACAAAGGAATACAAAGGCATCCGCAACCTGCTCGGCGGTTCCGAAGTACCCCAGCGGAATATAATCCAAATATTTCTTGCGTAGCTTCGGATCACGTTGGAAGGCGGCCTTCCGGGTCAGGCCCGCGTTGAGAATTCCGGGCGCTACGGCATTGGCGAGGATCCCTTTGCCAGCGAATTCCTGAGCCACAAGCCGTACCAGGTGATTGAGTCCGGCTTTGCTGACACAATAAGGAATTGCGCCGGGGGAAGGAAAGTCGCCAACCCATGAACTGGTGAACAAAACCTTGCCGCGAATCTGTCTGGCTTTGTCCGGTTTCTGAAGAAGCATCTGCTGAACGGCGGCTTGGGCAAGTTGCGCGCACCCGATCAGATTCACACGCAGTACAGCCTCCCAATCTGCATCTGTCAAATCCATCAGATTGCCTCCCGGACCTACGCCGGCATTGCCAATTGCCACATCAAGTCTCCCAAACTGTTTTGCGATGCGAGCGATTCCGTTTCGTATCTGATTTGTCTTAGACTGATCCATTCTGATGTATGCACTGGCGCCGAGTTCGCGCATTCTGTTTTGACCAGCTTTAGAGTCGAGCAGATCAAGAAGGACTACCTTCGCACCCAGCAACGACAACTTACGTGCGGTCGCGCCTCCGATATCCCCACACCCGCCAGTGATTGCGATTACTTTTCCCTGGAGCCCACGAAAATCTCTCATTTGAACCGGCTCCCCATCGTCATCATCTTCCAATACGCATATACTGTTCATAGTGTTGAGAGGTGGAAATCGGAGTTGACAGCCATATCGTCTACTGTATACAGTACGGGCTTGCTACCACGCAAGCGCCGTTAAAACGCGAATAGCAATAGATCTGTTTTCGCCCTAGGGGGTGCAAGTGAACCGCCGTCAATTCGTTTCTAAAACCCTCTGGGGACTTGGCGCTCTGGCTGCACAGCGGAGACTCTCTGCCAGTGAGCAAATCGGCGGTAAGCACCCCTCCTCAAGCATTCAATATATTAGGAAGAATCCTCCAGCATTCGAAATACCCTCGTACCGGGGGCAAGTCTATAGCGACAACGTTCCTGACACCCTGGACATCGCCGAGCACGCCAAGTTGGGAGTCCACGCCCTTACTTCAATAACGGATCCGGCGTTTGACTACGAAATTTATTGGTCCTGTAATTTCTTCCGAAATCCTCCGGTCATGAAGCACGATTTCAATGACTGGGTACAGAATCAGGAAGGACTTATGGAAGCCCTTCCTCTCCTGAGGAATGCAACCGGGGATGATTCCAATGCGGAAGTGGATCGAGGATGGATGGAGTCAACCCTGAAGTCTATTGGGCCAGATGGATTGATGTACGTTCCGCTTGAGGGAAGACCTTGGGGAAGGTTGAATGCGGATGGAATCAACCCTGTGTGGAAAGCAGACGGTACAAAGTCGAGTTTCAGTGATCGGTCAGTCACGCAGGCCGCCAACGCCTCAACTTGTCAGAGGATGATGGGTACGATGACTCTGTACTACCTCCGTGACCAGAACCCGATGTGGAAGACGACCATTGACAAGATGATTCGCCGTCTCGACGATCTGACGATCAAACACGAGGACTATGCATTCTTTGCTCCAGGCTCATTCGAGCCGCAAGCAAAAGTAGGATCGGGCGCTCTTATGCCGCTGGGAAGCACTTGGGGAGTCTCGTGGAACACACGGCTGGTTCAGGGACTGATGCAGTACTACAGGGTTAGTAAGCATGAGCCGGCGCGCGAGCTTGCCCAAAAGCTGGTCGCCTACACGCGCTACCACGGAGAAATTTTCTATCCGGATGGGCGGTGGTATCTCGATCCGGAGATCCGCGGAGAATTTCAATCCGCAGCGGTGCCAAATTCGATCCGAAAGAAGTATCCGGTCCAGGGAGTTGATTTCGGGGGGCACGGGCATGGGCACGGAATCGCGGTGTTGAGTCTGATTGACTACGCGGATGCGGTGGGCGACAAAGACTCAATGCAGTTTGCCAGAAACAGCTTCGAGTGGGCTCGAAGTCCCGGCGCTGAGTATGGAGTTTCCACTCTTATGGGATGGTTCCCGGAGTTTTATGTTCCAGAATACCCAAGCTGCGAGGGCTGCATTGTCGGTGACATGCTTAGCATGGCAGTGAAGTTGAGCAGCCTGGGCGTTGGCGATTACTGGGACGATGTAGACCGCTGGGTCCGCAATCAATTCTTCGAGCAACAACTAACTAGTGTTGACTGGGTTTATCGCCTCGCCGCGCGAGAGCCCGCCAAGCCGGTAGGACCCTTCGAGTTAGCCGACCGGGCTCCGGAGCGAAATGTCGGAGCCTTTGGTGGGGGCGCCAGTGCATCGGATTGGGCCTTGGGTGTGGCCTCGTCTGGTATTGGACACTGTTGCACCGGGACCTGCACCCGCGCCATTTACTACGTGTGGGAGAACATGCTGGAGCACTCCGGCGAGGATCTGCGCGTAAATTTGCTGTTGAATCGGGCGTCTCAATGGGTGGATGTGTATAGCTATGTGCCCTATGAAGGTCGGATTGATCTGAAGATCAAACAGACGTGTCGATCAGTAAAGCTACGCGCCCCCGAGTGGCTGGCGGCTAATGATCCAAGACTGACTTGCAGGGTCAATGGAAGTGCTCGCGGGCTGCGATGGGAAGGCAGATACGTGAACCTCGGGACGCTCAAGGCGGGTGACAAAGCTGAGGTGACCTTCCCTATGTCCGAACGCACCGTAAGGCAGAGGATTGGTGCCCAGGACTACACCCTGCTCGTAAAAGGCAACACCGTGATTTCCATTGACCCGCCCGGGAAAAACGGCCCGCTATATCAGGGCCGCTCGAAGTACCGAAGCACGGAGGTTGCCATGAACCGCGTTACGAGATTTGTGCCGGCGCAAAATATTCGCTGGTAGACCACCGAAAAACAGTGAACGGCGTCTGCACTTAGGTAGGAGAAATCGTAGTCATGGACAGGCGGGAATTTCTGAAGGACTCGATGCTGACATGTGGGATTCTGGCCCTGCCTAGCGCAATTCGTGCCAGCGAGGTAGTGAGCAAGCCTAATTCGCCGCTGGCGATTCAGTATATTCGCAAGGATATCCCGGAGTTCGCAATTCCGACTTACCGTGGGCACAGCTACATTGATCGTGTTCCTGACACATTGGATTTGACGGAGAGGGCCAAACTCGGCGTCAACGTGCTTACTGGAATTACCGATCCGAATGCGGACTATGAAATCTATTGGCTGACGGACATTTTCCGCAATCCGCCGATCATGCTGCACGACTTCAATGACTGGGTGCAGAACCAGGAAGGATTGATGGAAGCGTTGCCTCTATTGCGTAACGCGACCGGCAGCGACCTGAACAGCGAGGTAGATCCGGCTTGGATGAAATCGATTTTGAAATCGATAGGGCCGGACGGGCTTCTTTACCTTCCGTTGAATGGGCGACCGTGGAGCCGGATCAAAGCTGAGGGAGTGGACCCGGTATGGAGAGCTAACGGTTCGCGAACCAGCACCCAGGATAAGTCAGTTTCGCAGATTGCGAATCTATCGAGTTGCGAAAGAGCAATTGGCACGATGACGCTGTACTACGTGCGGGACGGTAACCCGATGTGGAAGGCCACGATCGAGAAGATGATTCAGCGGCTCTCAGTACTGGCTATCGATCGCGGCGACTACTCCTATTTCGCGGCGGGTTCTTTTGAGCCGAATTCGAAGATTGATCCCAACAGTCCCGCGCCGCTGGGGAGCCTGTGGGGCGTTTCCTGGAACACTCGTGGAGTGCAGGCGCTGGCACAATATTATCGGGTCACGGGCTATGAACCGGCATTGCAACTCGCGGCGAAGCTAACGAAGTACACCTGCGATCATGGTCAGATATTTGATTCGGACGGGCGCTGGCTGCTGGACCCAGAAATCCGCGGAAAGAAAGTTTGGAATTCTCACCACGGTGGCATCTTCAATGTTGACAGCCTGACCCTGGGAGGCCATGGGCAGGGACACGCGATTGGCTTGCTTAGCGTGCTTGAATACGCTGCGGTGACTGGCGATCGCGAATTGCTCGAGTTCTGCAACCGGAGCTATCAGTGGGGTACGAATCCTGGACCTGAGTACGGAGTATCAAAGCTGGTCGGGTGGTTTCCGGAGTGGTACGTTCCGGGCTATCCAGCATGTGAGAGCTGCACCCTTGGGGACTTGTTCGGGGTTGCGGTGAAGTTGACGGAAAGCGGAACTGCCGATTATTGGGACGACATTGATCGCTTTGTCCGCAACCACTTTGCCGAAGCTCAACTCACCCGTGTGGATTGGGTTTACGAGATGGCCAAGCAAGAACCCCGTAAGCCCGTTGCATGGAATGAAACATCGGACCATGTTCCCGAAAAGAACATCGGCGCCTGGTCAGGATGGGCAGGCGTAAACGAATACGCCCTTTGGCTGGGCGTTCAGCATTGCTGCACCGGCAACTCGGCGCGGGGTCTTTATTACGTTTGGCAGCATATGGTGGATCACAGCGGCGATGAGTTGAAGGTGAACCTGTTGATGAATCGTGCCTCGCCTTGGGCCGACGTCTATAGCTACGTGCCGTACCAGGGGCGGGTTGATCTGAAGATGAAGGAGTCGTGCCGGACGGTGCGAGTG
>JBOGLB010000316.1:0-2998 GCA_050745965.1 Terriglobales bacterium
GAGTAAAAGCTTTGCGAAGGAGTTCATGCAGCGGCACCGTATTCCAACCGGCCACTATGCCATCTGCAATTCGCTCGAAGAAGTTGGCGAGGCCATGCCACGCTTCGCTGCGCCGGTGGTTGTGAAAGCGGACGGGTTAGCGGCAGGGAAGGGTGTAGTTGTTTGTGAAACCAAGGATGAAGCGGTATCAGCGGCGGCGGGAATGTTGACTGGCAAGATGGTCGGCAGCGCCGGATCTCGGGTCGTGCTGGAGGAATATCTTGAAGGCGATGAGATTTCTTTTCTCGTGCTAAGTGACGGAGAGCATATAGCGCCTTTAGTCGCCGCCCAGGATCATAAGAGAATCGGCGACGGCGATAGTGGTCCGAATACAGGCGGCATGGGCGCCTATTCCACGAACGCTTTGCTTGATGAACAAATGACGAATTGGTTGATGCAACATATCGCACGCCCGGTAGTAGAAGGTATGAAGGCCGAGGATGCAGAATACAAAGGCATTCTTTATTGTGGACTGATGATGACTGCGCGCGGTCCGATGGTGCTTGAATTCAACTGCCGCTTCGGCGATCCGGAGACCCAGCCAATTCTTATGCGACTGGAGAGCGATTTATTGGACTCGATCGAGGCTTCTATAGACGGTCGCGTCTGCAATGGCGAGTTTCGCTGGTCCGAAAATGCTTCGGTTTGTGTTGTGATGTCTTCGGGCGGGTATCCCGGAATGTTTGAGATTGGCAAGAAGATCACTGGAATTGAAGATGCTGAAGCAATTGATGGGGTGAAGGTATTTCATTCCGGCACCAGCCGGATTGGTGATGAATACTACACTTCCGGCGGTCGCGTGTTGGGTGTAACGGCGCGGGCTGCGGAATTGGACTCCGCGGTCAAGCGAGCTTACGAAGCGGTTTCAAAAATTAGTTTCGAAGGCGCGCATTATCGGAAAGACATTGGAGCAAGAGCGCTGAAGAAGTCATAATGGTCGCATGATTCCTTGCCGCTGACCGGCAAGCATCAAGGATAAAATGACTATATGAGTGAACCGTTAGTTTCAATCGTGATGGGAAGCGATTCTGATCTCGAGATCATGCGGGAAGCAAGGAAAGCTCTCGAAGGATTTGGCATTGCTTACGAGATGGATGTTACGTCGGCCCATCGGTCTCCAGACCGCACGGCCGAATACGCCAAAAACGCCGCCAAACGTGGCGTGCGAATAATTATCGCCGGCGCCGGCGGTGCCGCTCATCTGGCGGGGGTGATTGCGGCGCATACAACTTTGCCCGTGATTGGGGTGCCGATCCCGTCCACGCCACTCAACGGTCTGGATTCGTTGTTGGCGACGGTGCAAATGCCTGCCGGTATTCCGGTAGCGACAGTCGCCATCGGCAAACCGGGAGCGACAAATGCCGGAATTCTTGCGGCGCAAATTCTGGGATTGGCAGATCGCGATCTCGCCAACAAATTGGACGATCACAAGAAGAAGTTGGCCAGTGGCGTGGAGGAGAAATCAAGAAAATTGAAGAGTGCGAAGGTTGAGTAGGGCACAGCAGATTCCTCCAGGCCAAGCCTGTCCGGAATAACAAGGGTTGTATTTTGGGGTTTCAGACGAAATTATCACCCGAGATCTAGCGTCTTCAAATGTTGGCGCAGGGGTTCTCCCAAATCCGCTCTCTTCAGTGCGAATTCTACAGTGGCTTTCAGAAATCCCAGTTTGTCTCCGGCATCGTGCCGCTTTCCCTCAAATACATAGGCATACACTTTTTCTTTCTTGAGCAGCAGTTTGATGCCGTCGGTGAGCTGTATCTCCCCTCCGCTGCCTCTTTGTGTCTGCGATATGCTTTCAAAAATCGCCGGGGTGAGGATGTAGCGTCCTATGATTGCGAGATTAGAAGGCGCGTCCTTCAACGCTGGTTTCTCGATCATATTTTTAATTTCAAATAATTTGCCCCTGAACCGCCCGTCTGTTGGCTTCACGTCGAGCACTCCATAAGCGGAGATCGCGTCGCCTTCGACCATTTGGGTTGCGATCACAGAAGTTTGGGTCTCCTCGAAAACTTCGATCATCTGTTTCAGGCATGGAACGTTTGCGTCAATCACGTCATCTGGAAGCAGCACAGCGAACGGTTCACTGCCGACTAATTCCCGCGCGGTAAGCACGGCGTGTCCCAGGCCCAAGGCTTCTTTTTGGCGAACATAGGCGATATGAACCATATCCGCAATTTGCCGGACCATGTGAAGCAGCTCAATCTTGCCTCGATCTTCGAGCACTTTTTCGAGCTCGCAGCTAACATCAAAGTGATCTTCGATGGATTGTTTGCCGCGGCTTGTGACAATGATAACTTCATCACATCCTGCGGCTAGCGCCTCTTCGACGCCGTATTGGATAATTGGCTTATCCACAAGCGCAAGCATCTCTTTCGGCTGTGCCTTAGTTGCCGGGAGGAATCGTGTGCCCATACCTGCCGCGGGAATAACTGCCTTTCGGACTTTCATTTTCATAACTGTAACTTTCGGTGGATTTTCTACGATAGCACTGATGGCATTACGGCGGTTCCGGCTAAATCTTCCAGCAAGCCTTGCAGTTGATCCAGAACCTCAGAGGGCCGGTGCGCCTTCAACGGGAATTTCAAAGTCCCGTCGGGAGTAAACTGCGCACCCCGATGAGTTGAAACGAAGTGTGCGAGCTTTTCTGGGTCAATCACGGCATTTTGCCGAAATTTAATAGTAGTAAAGTCCCGCTTACGCTCAATGATGGTGGCTCCGACCTCGATTGCCAGGAGTTTCAGCGAAGCGTAATCCAGCAAATTGCGCACAGCGGGAGGCGGCTCGCCATAGCGGTCTTGCAGTTCAGCCCCCACGTCGTTCAATTGAGATTCGGTTTCCACCGCCGCAACTCGTTTGTACATTCGCAACCGCTGGTTTTCTTCGGCAATATATTCGGCCGGAATTCGAATGTTCATGCCGAGATTGATCTGAGTTGCAGTCTCATCGGCTGGCACCTCAC
>JBOGLB010000317.1:0-4902 GCA_050745965.1 Terriglobales bacterium
GTCGAGGGCCGCGAAAATCAGCTTCGGGGCGCCCTGGGGTTTGGCGGGTGAAATACGCATTGCCGCTACCCGCGCCGGGATGGATGTTTTTAACTTCCACCGCACTGCCTCGCCGTACTCGCGCCCTTCTGAGCGGTCCGAAGCCGCCAGCCATGCCACTTCAAACCAGGGATGGCCTTCGAGCATCTGGACAAATCTCTGCCCGACGATACCGGTTGCGCCGAGAATTCCGATAGAAATCTTGTTCGCCATAAGTATGTTGGAATTTTACATCAGTGGAAATGAGCCCGTATCCGGATATGGTTCGGAGCCTTGTGCGCGGAGTATGAGATCTCGCGACCTACGGGATACCTATGGTTGGAGCGATACCAGAAAAGCTGGGTGCAGGGGATAGCGGAGCAGAGACGGACATGAGCCCTGGGAAAGCGAAAGTGGGAAGACAACGCGCCCTGAAAAAGCGCAACCTGAGCTTCGTAACAGCTTCGATTCGGGGCAGGCGGGAAAGACTGCCGCCCCATCGCCTCCGCCGCAGCTCAAACTTCCATTAATTCCTTTTCTTTATTCTTGTTCAACTCTTCCATCTTTCTGATTTCGTCATCCGTGAGCTTTTGAATTTCTTCCATTGCGCGCTTTTCGTCATCTTCCGTTATCTTCTTGTCTTTCATGGCCTTCTTGATGGCGTCATTGCCGTCGCGACGAATATTACGCACGGCGGTGCGATGCTCTTCGAGCACTCTGTTCAGATGCTTCACCATATCTTTGCGCCGCTCTTCGGTCAGCGGAGGCACCGGCACGCGAATGATTTTACCGTCGTTCATAGGATTCAGTCCGAGCTCGGCCGTACGAATCGCTTTTTCGACTGCGGGCAACGAGGTGGGATCGAATGGCTGCACGGTGAGGAGCTGCGCCTCCGAAGCATGCACTTGAGCGATCTGGTTGAGAGGCATCTGGGAACCATAGTAGTCCACGGTCACCGAATCCAGCATGTGAACGGATGCCCGCCCAGTGCGAGTAGCGGCCATTGCCTTCCGGAAATCATCCACCGCTTTGTCCATCCGCGTTTTTAGCAGCACGTACGTTTCTTTCAGCCCCGGGATTGCGGCCATTGTGGCTTGGGCCATTATTTTTCAGCTCCGACAGAAGAATGAGAACGTTGAATTATAAACCTTGTCAGTAGCTGGTGTGGGGACCGAAGACTCTCGCCGGTCCAATCCGAGCAAGGCTCGGCAGCCGCTTTATGCTGATACCAGCGATCCGATCTTCTCGCCGGTCAGAACTCGGCGAATGTTTCCGCGCTGATTCAAATTGAAAATGATGATAGGAAGATTATTGTCCTTGCAAAGCGAGATTGCGGTGGAGTCCATCACTTTGAGGCCTTGTCGCAGCACGTCCATGTAAGTGATTTCGGTAAACTTCTTCGCGTCCTTCACCAGCACCGGATCGGCGTCGTAAATGCCATCCACTTTCGTCGCTTTCATGATGACATCGGCCTTGATTTCCATGGCTCGGAGCGATGCGGCAGTGTCAGTCGAAAAATATGGATTGCCAGTGCCCCCGGCAAAAATGACGACCCGCCCTTTTTCCAGATGCCGGATGGCACGCCTCCGGATAAAAGGCTCGGCGACCTGATTCATCTCGATTGCTGATTGTACGCGAGTAAGAATGTCTTGTTTCTCCAACGCGTCCTGAAGCGCAAGAGCGTTGATCACGGTCGCCAACATTCCCATCTGGTCAGCCGATACGCGATCCATTTCGCGAGCCTGTTCCGCTACTCCGCGAAAAAAATTCCCCCCTCCTACCACGATTGCGATTTGAACGCCAAGAGTGTGAACGTCAGCCAATTCAGCGGCGATCTCGTGGATGCGGGAGGGATCAACGCCGAATCCCTGATTGGCAGCGAGTGCTTCGCCTGAAATTTTCAGCAGAACGCGCTTAAAGACAGTGGTTTGCATCTTTCTCAACTCCCAATTCCTGGCATTAAAAAAGGGCGCCATCGGCGCCCCCAAAATTACTGTTCCCCCCTTTGATCAGGCTTCGTGATGGCGATCGTCTCGCCGGCATCGCCCACTTTGAAACGAGCAAAGCGCCGCACTGCAATGTTCTCGCCGAGCTTGCCAATCTTGGTCGCGATCAGTTGCGAAATCGTGACGGTCTGATCTTTGATGAAGGGCTGCTCCAACAGGCAAACCTCTTCGTAAAATTTCCCCATCTTGCCTTCGACAATTTTCTCCACGACCTGCGCCGGCTTGCCTGTTGCCGCTGCCTGAGTTCGATAAATATCCTTTTCGCGCTCAAAAGATTCCGCGGTAACATCTTCCTTGCGTACGAACTTCGGATCGGTAGCTGCAATGTGCATGGCAATGTCATGCACCAGCTCTTTGAAGTCATCGGTACGCGCGACAAAATCGCTCTCGCAATTCACTTCCACGAGAACGCCAATCTTCCCGCCTGCATGGATATAACTGGTCACGGATCCTTCACTCGTCATACGCCCGGCTTTTCTTTCGGCGACAGACGCGCCGCGCTTGCGTAATAGAACGATCGCGGCCTCAACGTCTCCCTTGGCATCGGTCAGCGCCTTCTTGCAATCCATCATCGGCGCTCCGCTCTTGTCCCGAAGCTCTTTCACCTGGGCGGCAGTGATATTGGTGCTGTTGTTGTCGGTTGACATAATCTTAGGATGATTCCTTTTCAGCTTACAAAATTTAACCCGCGGCGGACGACCCGCGCGGGTCTGGTTTTACTGAGGCGAACGCAATGAGCGTTGCGGCTAAAAGGTCTGATGCTCAATCTCCGGAGTTTCGACCTCGGGCTCTTTCGCCGCGACCGGTTGCTTCCGGGTTCCCGCACCAAGCACCTCTTCCATGCTGATGTCTTCGGTTACCGGTTCGAGATCGTCAGAGACCGGAGCGCCCTCAGCCGGAGCCTCCGTCGATGCTGCGGCTGCCTGCTGCGCCGCCGCACCCGCCGCCGCCGCGAGATCAGCGTCATTCTTGTCGTTCATGAACTGCGAGCCCTCGGCGACGGAATCCGAAATCTTGGATGCAAATAACCGAATCGCGCGCAATGCGTCGTCATTTCCGGGGATCACATAATCCACTTCGGTGGGATCACAATTCGTATCAACCACCGCAACTACAGGAATACCGAGTTTACGAGCCTCGCGCACGGCAATCTGCTCTTTATTGGAATCAATGACAAAAATCGCGTCCGGCAGCCGGTTCATGTTCTTGATGCCCGCGAGATTGGCTTGTAAATGCTTCCGCTCACGCTCCAGCTTTATAACCTCCTTCTTCGGGAGCAATTCGTAACGGCCATCCGTGGCCATTTCGTCGAGTTCCTTCAGGCGTTTTACCGATTTTTGCACCGTTACCCAATTTGTAAGCAGTCCGCCTAGCCAGCGCTGGTTCACGTAGTATCCGCCGCAGCGTGTAGCCTCTTCCGCAATCGCATCCTGCGCCTGGCGCTTGGTGCCGACGAACAAAACAATCTTGCCCTGCATTGCAAGGTCCTGCACGAACTTCGACGCCTCTTTAAACATCTTCAAAGTCTTTTGCAGGTCAATAATGTAAATGCCATTGCGCTCTCCGAAGATGTATTCCTTCATCCTGGGATTCCAGCGCTTGGTCTGATGCCCGAAGTGAACACCCGCTTCGAGCAATTCCTTCATGGTGATGTTAGCCAATTAACCTCCTCATTCAATCTGCATCAGAAACTGCTTTCGCTCCCGATTGCCATTCCCGCCCCATACGCGAACACGGGAAGAATTTTAAAAACTCAGTTTCCAGTTCCGTGTCTCAAGTTTCGATAGAATTTGAAACTCGAAACTGACATCCGACCGACTTCTACCTCTTCGAATACTGGAAGCGCTTTCTGGCTCCCTTTTGCCCGTACTTTTTGCGCTCCTTGGAACGCGAATCCCGGCTTACCAGCCCTTCAGCCTTCAACTTCTTGCGTAACTCAATGTTGAAAACCATCAGCGCGCGCGCAATGCCCAACTTGATGGCGTCCGCCTGTCCGTTTACCCCACCACCAGTGACCCTGGCAACGACATTGAAGGTGTTAGCCATTTCGGAAGAAACCAATGGTTGCTTCGCCGCCGATTGCTGGGATGGCGTAACGAAATATTCTTCGAAGGCGCGTCCGTTGATCTTGAACTCGCCGTTGCCTGGACGCAGATATACGCGCGCTATTGCCGATTTGCGCCGGCCCGTTCCGTAATATTGAACCAATTCTGCCATTCAGCTCTTAGCTTTTAGCTCTTGGCTTTTGGCTTAAGTCCCCAAAAGATCAGAGCGCCGCTTACCCTTTCTATCTAATTTCCAAAAACCTATGCACGTACTTCCAGTGCCAAATCCTGCGGCTTCTGTGCCTGATGCGGATGCTTGTCTCCGCGATACACATTCAGTTTGGTGATCATTTGCCTGCCCATTTTAGTCTTCGGAAGCATGCGTTCGACGGCCTGCTCAATGATCAATTCGGGCTTCCGTGCCAGCCTCTCGCGGAAATCTTCTGAACGCAGGCCACCTGGATATCCAGTGTAATGTTTATAACTCTTCTGTTCGGCCTTCATGCCGGTCGTCTTTATCTTGTCAGCATTGATGACAATAACGTGATCACCGGTGTCAATAAATGGCGTGTATTGCGGATTTTCCTTGCCCATGAGAATTCGGGCGACTTGCGACGCCAGGCGTCCCAGCGTCTGATCGGAAGCATCCACGACGTACCACTTGCGAACAATTTCCCCCGCTTTGGGGAAATAGGTTGACATTCAAAATCTCCCAGAAATAAAAAGCCCAGAAAAATTAAACAGAAATTCAAGAAGACCGCTGAGCACCCCGAGCGCCGAAAAGACGCAGCCTGCCAGGCGGGCAACCACAGGACTTCCAAAGACTTAAAGAT
>JBOGLB010000318.1:0-3351 GCA_050745965.1 Terriglobales bacterium
CGTAAACCTGTCGCTGCCGCTTGGTGATGGCCATGGCCGATATTTTAAGCGAATAAAAGGCGAAGTCAAGCCGCTAATAAGATTCGGGCTGGCCGCTGGTCTCGCTTCCTTCAATTACGCCACGCAGTAATGATGACCGAGTAACTACCTCATACACATTTCAACAAATTAATCTCGATCCAGGGGTAACTAATTCCCTTGCACCATCATCAACACTTGGAGAGGAAAAAATGTCAACGAGCCGGAATTTTCGGGACCAGGGTACGGCTTTGGTTTTGCGTAGCGGAATATTCGCGCTGGCCCTCCTTGGCGTTCTGTTGATCTTTCGCGGCACTCCTCCTCATCTTCCCACGGTCGGGCCCAGGCAATCCGCCGTTCAAGGACGGCACAATTGTCGCTTGTTCTTCGACCACGACGATTTCCAATCAGTTGCCGCAGCGGGAACAGCATTGCCCACTCCTCGATTGCGGTCCGATACACAGCGCCTTCTGCAATCCGAAGTAGTACTCGCTTTCGATTTAAACGGTTTTCATTACAACCGCCCACCTCCGCACTCTTAATAAGCCAGCCCAAATCGTACCGAATATCTTGGCAAAACGCGCCGGGACAATTTGATGCGCAAGTCTTCCCCACAAAAGCGGAAAGCTCAGCGTTCGTCAGCCTTAAACATAGCGGGTGAATATATGGACCAAAACTGGCAAGACCTATGTAGAACTTTGCTGATCACGAAAGATCAAGACGAATTCTCGCGCCTGATTGACGAACTAAACGTGCTTTTCGAGCGCGAAGAAATCACTAGAAGAAGTTTACGAAAACCGAAATCAGCGTCAGCGGATAATTCTGGCCTCAGTGAGCACAGCCAGCAACGCTAACGCTAATCTGTTCAGCGAAGTCTTACCTAATACAGGGAGGCAATTATCATGGACCGACAGAAAAGGCGGCGACTAAAGCACATTCTCGAATCACGCCGCGACGAAGTTCTGGAAATACTGAACCGGCTGCAAGAAGAAGCGCGCACCATGGACGATGACTCGCCGCAGGATAGCGCGGACCGGTCCATTTCCAGTCTGTCCAAAGAATCCCTGTTTCAACAAAGCAGCCAGCGAAGACGCTCCGTCCGGATGATCGAAGCCGCGCTTGAACGAATTCGCGAAGGCACGTTTGGAGTATGTGACGACTGCGGAAATGATATTCAGCCCAGGCGCCTCGATGCGCTTCCTTGGACACAATTTTGTCTTGGTTGCCAGGAGAAGCACGAGCAAGAAGCAGAACAAAAATCCGTAGCGGCGTTCATATAAAACCTCGCAGAGTAAACAGGAGCCGCAGTGGTGCGTTTAAACGGCTCGCAAACAACCCCCAAAGTTGTGTGCCTGCCGCTGTCGCACGCCAACCGTTGTCAGCCCCGCATCGGGGGCATCGAACCGCATCCCTGCCTCATCTAACTAAGTAGTAAATGGAGATCACAAAATATGCGGATACCAGGGTTGAAAGCATTTGCAAGCTTGTTCCTGGCCGCGATTCTATCTGTCCCGGCATTTGCCGATGCAGCCAGGGCAAATTCAGCGCTACCAGGAACTCTTAATTACGTAGAAGGTCAGGCCTCAATCGGGTCTGAGGTTTTGAATTCGAAGGCGGTCGGATCATCCGAGTTGCAGTCTGGGCAATCGCTTACCACGGAAAATGGCAAAGCTGAGGTTCTTCTCACTCCAGGAGTATTTCTACGAGTCGGAGCGAACAGCTCAGTCAAAATGGATTCGCCCAGCATTACAGACACCGAGCTAACCGTGAATAAAGGGCACGCGATGGTCGAGGTCGCGGAAATCCATCCGCAGAACGACCTTCGCATTACCGAAGATGGCGCCACAACCACGCTGCTCAAAACCGGCCTCTACGATTTCGACTCAAACCGAAATCAGGTGCGGGTATTTGACGGTGAGGCAGTAACGGAAGATGATGGCCATCGAGTCACGATCAAGGGCGGCCACGATCTGAGCCTGGCTCAAGACAGCACGTTCAAGTCTCAGAAGTTCAACAAGAAGTCATTCGAAGAGGGTGACCTATACCGCTGGAGCAGCCTACGTTCAGCCTATTTAGCCGAAGCTAACGTGGATGCCGCCGGCATTTACGCAGCCAACATGCGCCCGTGGGGTTGGGGCAGCGGTTGGGCCGCAAATTGGTATTGGGATCCGTGGTTCGATGCTTATACGTTCATCCCAGCGGACGGAATCTTCTACAGCCCGTTTGGATGGGGATTCTATTCCCCATGGCTTGTATCCGAGGCTCCGTTCTATGGCTACGGATACGGACACTTTTACCATCACTTCACTCCCAATTACGGCAATCGCTCGCCATATGTGGCGGGCGGCAATTATGCCCACGGAATCTACCGTGGACCCGCGTCTACGGGCAGAGCGTTCCATTCGGGGCCGCGAATGATGGGCGGAGGCGCTCACTCATTCCGAGGATACGGCGGAGGTTTTCATGCGCCGGCCGCCGGGGGCGGTTTCCACGGTGGCGGGATGCGTCGCTAGAGATGGAAAATTCGCTTTAGTAGGCCGGGCGTCGTGATGCCCGGCCTTTTCTTTTTTCAAACGGCCGAATTTGGCCAACACAATTGATGCTGGTCCGAATCCACCCCAAAAACGTGCGTTCCGAAATAACTGTTGAATCTTATTCAAATTAAAGAGTTTTGCATCCACCGCAACATTTCAGTGCATCCAAGTGTTTTGATACTCTGTAACGAGGCCAAACAAGGTCTTTGAAGGTCATCTTTTCGGCTCGGCCGAACATGGAGAATTCTGTGAGAAAGCTAAGTTTAGTTGCGATTTTATGCGTTTTCGTTTTAATGCAACGCCCCGCACGTGCACAGCAGTTTGACGCAGCGTTCGGATTCAGTGCTCTCACATCGCCGGCTCCCACCACGGACAGTTCGGGCAACTTTTTCCCCTCTCTTCGAGGGGGCCTTTATCCAAGCTTCAGCGCTGATGTGCTGATCAAGCATCACATTGGCGTAGAGGGCGAATTCACCTGGCGCGCCCGCCAAAATCTCTATGGTGGGTACCAGCCTTACCGTCCCCTCTTGTTCGATTTCAACGGCATTTGGGCTCCCCAGCTGGGGAAAAAACTTGGGGCTGAATTGATAGCCGGAATCGGCGCCGAGGACCTCCGGTTCTACGGCTACGAGAATTGCAATTTCAGCGGCTGCACCGATTACGTCAGCAGCAAACATTTTATGGAGGATTTTGGAGCCGGCCTCCGCTACTACGTTTGGGGCAATGTTTTCGTTCGTCCCGAAGCCCGCATATATTTCGTGAACAACAACAATGAATTCAGTTCCGGCCGCCTTGGACG
>JBOGLB010000319.1:0-3403 GCA_050745965.1 Terriglobales bacterium
ACACAGGTGCGCTGGCCTCAGACGAGCCCTGGCCATACCTGCCGCACTTGACCATCGTAAAAATGGGCGCTGAGGATCAGGCGCAGGAAGCGTATCGTCTCGCCAGTCGCCGCTGGTCGGAATTTCGCGGCAGCCGGAGCATTCGTGTTGAACGGCTGACCTTTGTTCGCGAGGACGGTCTCAATCGCTGGATAGATTTGGCAGAGATTCAATTGGGCCGTCCTCTGCTGAAGCGCTAATCTTCCTGTTTCTGCCGCCTGTCCAGATTCCCATCGGGACACATTCCCCTTCCGGCAGTACATGTCCCTATCGTGCGTTGCCAATAAAACCCCACGGGCGTACATAAGAACTTGGTGTGGTGCGGCTAAGGCTTGCGTCGCACCCTGCTCGCGGCTTCCGGATGATTTACCGGGGAGGATCAATGCAAATAGGAGTTTACGGCGCGGGATACCTCGGCACAGTCATCTCGGCTTGTTTAGCCGATTTTGGTACCCCTGTGACCTGCTGCCATCCCGATAGCTCCCGGATGGTCGAGATGGCCCAGGGCAACATCCCGTTTTACGAAAAAAATCTGAACGAAGTTATCAAGCGCAACGTCCGCTCCGGCCGCCTCGTGTATTCGACCGATATCGAATCTTTCGCGCGTAAATCGCAGGTTATTTTTCTCGCCGAAGACACTGTGCAGGAACTTCCGAATCTGGTATTGCGCATCGCGCGCTGCGCTTCAAAACCCTCGATCATCACAATAACAACCCCGGTTTCCGTGGGTACCGCATCGGCGATCGAAAAGGCGCTCGGACAGGCAGGATTGAAGGCCACCATCGTTTCGCAGCCCGTGTTTTTTACTCCCGGCTGCGCGGTCGAAGATTTCAACTGGCCTGACCGCATCATTCTCGGGACGTCCTCGAACGACGCTGTGCTGGCGATCAAACAGGTATTCCATCCGCTGGTGATGCGTGGAGTTCCCGTCATTGTCACCAATCACGAGACTGCGGAATTAGTTCGCGAATCGGCGACCGCCTTTGTGGCAACCAAGATTTCGTTTATCAATGAACTCGCCACCTTATGCGAAAAGGTGAACGCAGACGCCGTCAATTTATCTCTCGCACTTGGCCTGGACAAAAAGATTGCGCCTCGCTGCCTGCAACCCGGCGCGGGGATGGGCGGGCTTTTCGCCGAGTCCGATATGGATTCGCTGGCGAAGCTTGCGCAGAGGAATGGAGTCCCGCTGAAAGTGCTTTCCGCCGCGCGAGAGGTCAACAGCAATCTGGCTGAAGGATTGGCCGCTAAGATTTCCGGCTTCATCGAGTCGGTGCAGAACAAAGACGTGGGAATCCTTGGCCTGGCCTTCAAACCCAACACAAATTCCGTGGCCGGATCATCTTCCATGCAGCTGGCCCGCAATCTCGTTTCCAAGGGTGCACGCGTTCGCGCTTATGATCCCGTCGCCATCCCCGAAGCGCGACTCGAACTGAATGGCACCGTCTATTATTGCGAGACGCCCTACGCCGCCGCCGAAGGCATGGACGCGCTTGTCGTCGGAACCGGCTGGCCCGAATTCCGCGCCCTCGACTTCAACCGCATCAAGAATCTTCTAAAGCGTCCGCTGATCGTAGACACCAAAAACCTGCTGGATTCAGTTCGCCTGCGTGCCCTGGGCTTCGAATACGTGGGAGTCGGCCGAGGCTAAGTTCTCTTGTGTGGCGCGGGCGCCCTCGCCCGCGAAAACTTCCGCAGCCCTCACTCCACCATCCACTTCACCGAGTTGTTATAATCGAAATCCTGCGGTGGGAGTAGCTCAACTGGCAGAGCACCGGACTGTGGCTCCGGACGTTGCGGGTTCAATTCCCGTCTCCCACCCCAAAAATCTGCTTCCAACCGAGCAATTTCGACGAACGGAGTCTTCGATGGAATTCATCCACGACGATTTTCTGCTTCATTCCAAAACCGCCCGGCGGTTATATCACGACTACGCGGCCGATCAGCCTATTCTGGATTTTCATTCGCACCTTCCGCCAAGTGAGATTGCAGGCGATCGAAGCTTTAAGAATTTATTCGAGATCTGGCTGGAGGGCGACCATTACAAGTGGCGCGTGATGCGTGCCAACGGCGTTTCCGAACGCTATTGCACTGGTGACGCGTCGCCGTACGAAAAATTTCTCGCTTGGGCTCGCACAGTTCCCTACACGCTGCGCAATCCGCTCTATCACTGGACTCACCTCGAACTGAAAAGATATTTTGGAATCGGCGAGTTGTTGAACGAAAACAATGCCAAGGCCGTCTGGGATCGCGCAAACTCAATGTTGAGCACGAGCGATTTCTCCGCGCAGGGAATTCTTCGCAGATTCGATGTTCAGGCGGCGTGCACCACGGATGACCCGTGCGACGATCTTTCGCATCACCGCGCGGTGAATGCTTCCGGGGCGGAATTCCGGATTTATCCGACGTTTCGTCCCGACGGCGCCTTGCTGGTGCAGTCGCCGAATCAATTGAATCCGTGGATACAACGCCTGGAAGCGGCGAGTAATATCGCCATATCGAATTTTCAGAATTTTCTCGATGCCCTGAAACAGCGGCATGATTTCTTTCACGCCAGCGGCGGAAGGCTCTCAGACCATGGCCTTGCCTACTGTCATGCATCGCCGTGCGCCGAGAGTCAGGCCGCCGCTATTTTTAACAAATCGCGTGCGGGAAATGCCGCAAGCAACGATGAGCATGAACAATTTGCTTCTTTCCTTATGCTGTTTTTCGGGCGCATGGATGCCGAAAAGGGTTGGACCAAGCAGTTGCATCTGGGCGCAATTCGAAATGTGAACACTCTCCGTACCCGCGAGCTTGGGCCAAACACCGGCTTCGATAGCGTGGGCGATTGGCCGCAGGGTGGGGCATTCTGCCATTTTCTCGATCATCTCTCTCAGGAAAACGCGCTCCCGAAACTTATCGTGTACAACCTGAATCCCGCCGACAATTATGTGTTTGCAACGGCGGTTGGGAATTTTCAGGATGGCCGCGTCGCCGGGAAGATTCAATTCGGCAGCGGGTGGTGGTTTCTTGATCAGAAAGAAGCGATCGAATGGCAGTTGAATGCTCTTTCCAACAATGGATTGCTCTCGCGATTCATCGGTATGCTCACCGATTCGCGATCGTTCATGTCATTCCCCAGGCACGAATATTTCCGCCGCGTGCTCTGCAATCTGATCGGCCGTGATGTCGAAAATGGCGAGCTTCCCAACGATGAGCAACTCGTGGGCACGATGATTCGCAACATCTGCTTCGACAACGCAAAGCAATATCTCGGCCTTGAACTGGCCTCGGCGAAACAACCCGAAACCGTGGGAGTTTAGCACCTCCAGCTCTACCAGTCGTGCATGGTTCCGTCTAATTTGCGATTAATGGGCAGATA
>JBOGLB010000320.1:0-9057 GCA_050745965.1 Terriglobales bacterium
CCGTCCAGGCTGGTTGAGGTTCTTCCTGCAACATTAGCGATCAGATTAGAGGGAGCGGGCTCAGCAAAAGCGAGTCCCGTAAATATACAGAGTGCTACCAGCAGGTTTTTGGTGGAACGCGATGGGGTGTGAGGCCCATCCGCCGATCTGCCGCGAGTCTTCGCGATACTATACCCCGATGGGCGACAACGCCCATCCCGCAGTCGAATCAAGGTCATCCTTTTGTGCTCACCGATGAAACTTTTACTGTCTTCCACATGCGCTGTTGAAACTGTAGTAGTGTAATCGAAACTATTCAGGCACGGAGGCTCGATGGACATAAACGTCCGAAGACGCAATGATGTGAGCGTGATCCAATTGCGTGGTCCCCTCAGGTTGGGGGAACCTGTTGACGGGTTACGCGCGGCCTGTGACGAAGTATTGGCGACAGGTGAAAGTAAAATAGTAGTTACTCTCGCGGACGTTCCTCACATTGATTCCAGCGGCATCGGCCTGCTGGTGAAGTACATGGTTTCAGCCAAGCAGCGGGGTGGCGGCCTGAAGTTGGTCAATCCTTCCAAATTCGCAACCCAAGTCCTGCGCCTCGTGGGAGTCCTAAATCTGTTCGAAGTGTTCCCCAATGAAAATGCGGCAGTCGAATCCTTTACCTAAGTTTTTCGTCGTCGCTCCAGACGAGCCTGAAATCTGAAGATTTAATTCGTCAGGCGTGTATTGCAATAAGGCGTCCGGTAGTGAATACTGCTGGCGATTTCTACAGGTTAGATAACAGGAGGCGGTATGAAAGAATATTCGGCCGAGTTTGTTGGCACCTTCGTGTTGGTATTTGGCGGGGTTGGAAGCGCGGTGCTTGCAGGAAGCAAAATCGGGATCGTGGGCATCGCGCTAGCCTTTGGCTTGTCTCTTCTCGCGATGGTTTACACGATAGGGCCGATTTCCGGGTGCCACGTCAATCCAGCAGTAACTATCGGGTTACTGCTGCATCGAAAGATTGCCGCCCGCAAAGCGACTGGATATATCGCCGCACAGATCGCCGGATCAATCTTCGCCGCATTTCTCATCCTATTGATTGCCAAAGGTGCCCCCGGCGGCTACGACGCGGGGGTGGCAGGACTGGGAGCGAATGGCTTCGGAGAACACTCACCCGCTGGTTATTCACTGCTTTCCGCATTCATAGCTGAAGTTGTGCTTACCATGTTCCTGGTCCTCACCGTACTCGGCTCGACAGACAATAAAGCGCCTGTGGGATTTGCCGGCTTGGCTATTGGTCTGGTACTCACCTTGATTCACCTGGTGGGAATTCCCATCACTAATACTTCCGTGAATCCAGCCCGCAGCATCGGACCGGCACTCTTCGTAGGCGGCTGGGCGATCAACCAACTATGGTTATTCATCGTCGCGCCCGTCCTGGGAGCGATGGTGGCTGCCGCCGTGTTTGCGGCTATTCAAGCTCCCAGCACGCCAATTACCGCGAAGGAAGCTGAACGCGCCCTGCCCAGCGAGAGCGCGGAACGAGGACGGCCGGGGCAGAAGTAGCTCCTAGTCAGATTTGCAGGCACTTCCACCTTTTTCGCAAAAGGAGGCGACCCGCCGCGCACGGAGATAAGGTTAACCGAGCGTCTTTGAATGTGTAGCCCCGCGTGCTTTAACATCGGTGCTCATGATTTCTCGTCTTCGCCGCTCACTGAACAACCCCTTATTTCTGCTTTGTCTCACCGCCGGGGTTGGCGCGTTCGTCGTCCAGTCTGGAGAACTCGGCACCGCGGACACCATGCACCGGCTTCAGACCGCTACGTCATTTTTCACTTCTGAGCCTGCGGTATTCCCACAAGAGTATCCCGAGTTTGGGGTTCACGGCCGCGGAGGCAAGCTCTATGACTGGTACGGCATCGGTCAGCCTCTGCTCATGTTGCCGGCAGACATCATGGGCTGGTACATCGAAAAGCTCCCGATATTCGATGCTTACAACGGCAACGATCCGAGCGTTCGAAATATCTTCGTCAGTTACAGTACTAATATTCTGATCAATGTATTGACCGCACTGGTCTGCTTCCGATTTCTGCGATTGCTGGAATTCAGTACCAAGCAGTCCATAGCTGGAGTCCTGACACTTCTATTCGCGACAACCCACCTTCACTACACGCAGAACATGATGGAGAACAATTATATCCAGCTACTCACGCTGGCCGGTTTCGCTTTTCAATATCAGTGGTTGCGCAACGGGAGTCGGCGCATGCTCTTGCTGGGAGCGGCGGCGTTTGGTCTGAATCTGCTGACGCGTCTCACCTCTAGCCTTGACCTGATTGCAGGGGGAGTTTTTCTTGCCGCCGTGCTTTGGTTTGAGCACAACAGCGCACGACAATGGCGGGAGCGGATTTTCACTTACCTTCGAACCACAGCGCCGGTCTATGCGGCCTTTCTATTGATTGATCGCTTTTATCAGTTCTACCGCTTCGGATCCTTCACCAATACTTACGTGCATTATTTCACTCTGGAACACCGTCTGGCTGACCCGTCCCTCCCGCCAAACTATCCATTTGAGACGCCGTTCCATGTTGGATTTTTCGGCGCATTGTTCACGCCTGAGAAATCCGTGTTCCTCTTCGATCCACTTCTGCTACTTACGATTCTGTTAGCTGCCCTGGTTTGGAAGAGGTTGGCGCCACAGGTCAAATCGTACCTGGTCGCGTCATTTTCTCTACTTGTCGCTTACATCTGCTTCTATGCGAAATACACGGTTTGGAGTGGTGACTTCGCGTGGGGAGATCGCTATGTCTCAACCGCCGCAGAACTGGCGGCTTTCATCTCCGTGCCGCTCTTGCTGCGATACCGTCACGAACTGGGAAAATTCGTTTGGACTCTTGGCATTGCTCTGATCGCGGCGAGCACAATTTTTCAAGTGGCTTCGTTGGCATTTTGGCTGCCACTAGAAATTTACCAGATGGAAACTCTCGGTCACCCCACGTTCGTCATTGCCTTGCGCTTCAAAAACATCGTCGCATTCGCGCTCGGCAAAATGGATGCCTGGGGTCTAAACAACCACGCGATGACCGAGGACCCGTGGGATTACGTCCACATAACCACTTGGAATTTCCTGCCATTCCTGCTTAGAAGAGTCGGAGAAGCTCCCGCTTGGGTGGTAAGAACTGCGTTCTCAATTTGGAGCGCTTCGCTGGCGGCATTCGCATGGGTTTTGCTCAGGCTGAACAGAATAGCTGGTTCACAGCAGGGTGGCCTCTAACGGGATGCCGGCCAGAACCAGCTTCACAAATTTGTGGCTAAGTTTCACTTCCTGTGGGAAACTGTGCGAATGGGAAACAAAGACGCGCCGAAACGCGAAAAGAAAAAACCACCGAAGAAAAGATAAGGGCGTACCGGGATTTCTTGACGGAACGCGCCAGAGGCCAGCTTGAATTCCCGGCCCTTATTTCTCTTTCTTGTCTTTAGTCTTATCCTTATCTTTGGTAAAAGCCTTACGAACCGCTTTCGCAAGAGGCGGAGGCATTTTCTTCAGAGCTTCCCGGCTAATATCTTGGGCGGTCTCGCGCAAGTCGTGCTTTCGCATCCATGTGCGGTCGCGGCGATAACGTACGATGGGAACAACCGTTCCTCCGAACCTCCGGAGAAAATTATGTGCCCCACCTAAAGAATGACTGCGCAGTCCGTGCTGGCAGGCCCATTCGATGCCGCGCCATTGCAGCAATTCGTTGGGTTTGAGATGCAGAAATTCGTCCAAGGAATTGTTCGCCGCAGACTCAAACAATCCGCCCGGGAAAAATCGGAATATGTTGATCGCAATCGCCTTTCCAGAGAGCCGCGCCATGAGCATTATGCGATTCGTAAGGTGAGCTGATCGTTGGAAAACTTCAAAAGTATTGATCTCTCCCTGCACCGTCTTCCTGACAGTTCGCCGCCACGCAACGTACACTTCGTAAGCGGCGGCAATATCTTCGGCAGTTGTTGCGACTGTTACTTCGATCCCATTCTTCTCGGCAAAGCGGATATTTCTGCGCCGGTCCTTTGAAAATTGATTAAAGAGGGCATCAGCCCCAAGGGTGAGGTCAAGCACTACACTGCCCTCCAGGCGCCGCGGCCTGAAACCGTAGCCGGCGAACGGTGGAAGTTCCAGCGAAGACCATGTATGTACCGTGATCAGCTCAGCGGAGCCGGCGACGGTCAGCAATCCGCGTGCGAGTGCATCAATCGTCGCATTCACATCTTTTTCGGGATCTACGCTGATCTGTGGCCGGGATGCAACGCCGCAGATGACCTCTCGACCGGTCTGCAAACCCGTCAGAACGCCAGTTACTGTTTCACCGTCAAGAGCGAGAACTGCGAACGGGCCCTTGCCTGCCCACAGCGGGACCAGAAAATACTCCGGCGCAGTATAGTGCGAAGGAAACTCTACGCGCGCCAAGCAATCTCGCCATATCCGCTCGACATCGGAAGCAGGGAATTCCTTAAGGATTACGAAGTCCATCCGCTCCTTGACGAAGCTGCCATGATATTTTTACGCGATAACGTAGACTTCAGTACGTGCCCGGGACCAGCGCTACACCGTCGGCGCCCTTGACGACGAACGATTTCGTGATCTCGTCGCTCGGAATGTTATATTCCAGTGCGACCCATAGCGAACCGATGTAGAGATTACCTTTACCGTCGGACTTGATCCCGTCGGGGTAATTCATCTTTCCTGTCTGGTAGAGAGTGGAACTGGAGAGATCGGTCGGAACTTCTATCAGTCCTCCCGCTCCTCGCTCGTCATGGGAAATCCACGAGTGACCCGTATAGCTGTCAAAGGTCATTCCATCGCCGCCATTGGTCCCACTATGAGGTTCAAGAACCAGAGTTTTTAAGACCGCTCCGCTCACCGGATCAATCTGCGCGACAGTGTTGTGGTTGGCGATGGCAAATAAATGTCCCGCATCGTCGTAGGCAAGGCCATCGGCGGTACCCAATTTCTTCGTCAAAATGGTGGTGGTGCCGGTAATCAAATTGAAGCGCGCAATCTCTCCCAGAGCATACACGCTGATCAACATACTGTTGCCGCCCGGTTCGATCAGCAGATCCCGTGCATATTTAAGCCCACTAACCAGAACAGAGTTGTTACCCGTCACCGGATCGAAACGATAAATCGTCCCCGAAGAGGGCACCGAATAGATCAGCTGACCTTGTGAATCCACGATCAGGTCGTCAGGTTCGGCGCCTATGTTATACAGGACGTCTGTCACTCCATTGTCTAAGTCCAGCCGTTCAAGCTCTTTCTGCGGTTCGTTCGTAAAGTAAAGCTGACCCGATGGGGCGCCCGTGCCGGTTGTCCCGGGTACCAGGGCCACGCCGTCCGCCCCTTTGACGACGATCGATTTCGTGATCTGGTCACTCGGAATGTTGTACTCCAATACGACCCACAGCGAACCGATGTAGAGATTCCCTTTGCCGTCTGATTTGATTCCGTCCGGATAATTCATCTTCCCGGTCTGATAGAAAGTGAAACTCGAAAGATCAGTCGGAACTTCTATAAGCCCTCCCGCACCGCGCTCGTCATGGCAAATCCACAAGTGACCCGTATAGCTGTCAAAGGTCATTCCATCGCCGCCGTTAGTCCCACTATGGGCTTCGAGAACCAGCGTTTTTAAGATCGCTCCGCTAGCCGGATCAATCTGGACAATCGTATTGTGGTTGGCCACAGCGAATAGGTGGCCGGCGTCATCATAGGCAAGGCCATCCGCGGTGCCCAACTTCTTTGAGAGAATCGTAGTAGTGCCTGTATCGAAATTGAAACGTACGATTTCGCCAAGAGCGTACACGCTGATCAGCATGCTGTTGCCGCCCGGCTCAATCACCATATCCCGGGCATATTTCAGCCCGGTGATCAGGACGCTGTTGGTCTTGGTTGCCGGATCGAAGCGATAAATAATTCCCGATGAGGGCACCGAGTAAATCAGCCGCCCCTGTGAGTCCAGGATGAGGTCATCGGGTTCGGCGCCAATGTTGTACAGGACGGTTGTCACCCCATTGCCTAAGTCCACTTGCTCAAGTTCCTTCTGCGGTTCATTTGTAAAATAAAGTTGCTGTGCCAGGGACACGCTGGCGGCTGAAAGCAATAAGATGGAATAGATGAAAACCGTCCGCATTAATTTCATTTAAATCCTCGCCGGAAACCAATAAAAGTGTTTTTTAGGTTGCTGCAGGGGGGTCCCAACCGTAGGAGAAAATCATAGCACGCGCGGTATATAGTTGACTCCAGTAATAAGCGGAGATTCGAAGGATTTATTCGGGCGGACACCACGGTTTTGATTAACCCTCGTATTTCGTTTGAATGGTGTGGATTTCGCGAATATGCCCGCGATAGAAGTCTCACTGCGTGCATAAAAAGTGAAAAGATTTGCACTATACGCTTTTGCAGCAAATTCTGTATAGTCGCCAGCGCACTTTTCCTCCTCAGCCTTACCGCAGTTGCGAATGAGTCCGCGACATCGAGCCGATTCGACGGTCCAGCCGAGCTTCCCCGCGTATACGTTCAAAGTTCAATGAGTTCCACGCCGGCGCCGGGTCGTGTCATCGAGATTCGTGAAGGCGACAATCTGCAGAAGGCAATTGACGAAGCAAAGTGCGGCGATACTCTGAAACTAGAGGCCGGAGCCACTTTCCGGGGAGTATTTCGTGTACCCGCAAAATCTTGTGACGATTCTCACTGGATCATCATTCGCACCAACGCACTTGATGCGAGTCTGCCGGCGGAAGGAACGCGTATCTCGCCCTGTTACGCAGGAGTCGCGTCGCTGCCCGGACGACCTGATTTTCACTGCGTTTCCGTTAAGAACGTGCTGGCAAAAATTGAATTTGACGGCAGCGGCGATTCGGGGCCGCTCCTCTTCCTTCCACATGCGAATCACTATCGGTTCGTTGGGCTGGAGGTCACACGAGGAAAGCCGCAATTTCACATGCGAAATCTCATCCAGCCGAAAGACCCGGAAGATACCGCAGACCATTTGATATTTGATCGCCTGTGGGTTCATGGAACTGCCCAGGATGAAACCAAAGGCGGCATTCACCTGAGTGGGACGACATTCGTGGCGATATTGGATTCCTACTTCACCGACTTTCATTGCATCGCGCGAAAGGGAACCTGTACCGATGCGCAGGCCATCAACGGCGGCGGGGGGGACGCGCCCGGTGGTCCCTACAAGATCGAAAACAATTTCCTGGAAGCATCGGGCCAATCCATTATGTTCGGAGGCGCGCCGGGAAATACAACTCCCGCGGATATCGAAATCCGCCACAATCAGCTGTTTAAGCCTTTGATTTGGCAGCCAGGCGCGCCCGATTTTGTGGGTGGCTATACCGGCGACCCGTACATTGTGAAAAATAATTTCGAACTCAAGAATGCCCAGAGAGTTCTTTTTGAGGGCAACTTGATCGAGAACTGCTGGGGCGGTTTTACGCAGAAGGGCTTTTCAATCGTACTCACGCCCGCCAATCAGGGGCGTCATTGTCCGGAATGCCGCGTAACCGACGTTACCATTCGTTACAATTTGATTCGTCATGTCGGCGGCGCCTTAAACATTGCCAACGTGGGCGCGGGGAAGAATGGTTCATCTGCAGATGGCAAAAGGTATAGCATCCACGATATTTTGGTGGAGGATATTGATGGCGAAAAGTATGGTGGCACGGGTTTATTTGCTTTGGTAATGTCGGTCGCGCCACCGCTCAATAGCGTTTATATTGATCACGTCACTGCATTTCCTCCCCGGGCTGTTCTGTCGGTGTTCAATCGAGGCCCCAAGATCGAGGACTTCGCGATCTCCAATAGCATCTTCGGCTCCGGTGACAGACAGATGATCGGCGCCGGCGGAGGGCCCACCAACTGTGCGCAACCCCGGGACGACGTTAACTCAGTATTGAAGAATTGTTTTTCCAATGCCACATTCACTAACAATCTCATCGTTGGAGGGAGTGGCAATTGGCCGCATGGAAATATTTTGGTTAAGAACGCACGGGATGGCGGACTTCGCGAGCTCAATGGAGGGAATGGCGGCGATTATCACTTGTGTCGCGGAAAGGGCGATGGCGTGGATTGCACCAAACCTTCTCCTGCGCTTGCCGGAGGAACTGATGGAAAGAATATTGGCGCCGACATTGAGGGTCTTGAGAAGCTAGTCAGCGTGCAAAACTGAGGAACTCTGGCAATTTATTGCCCGGCTGGAAGCAGTGGAGATTCCCGAAAACGGGATTGTAAGTCGCGAAGAAGAGCGTCGGTGAAGAGCTTCTGGCCTCGCTCGTTCAGATGAAAGCGATCCGGGAGGAAGAACTCGTCCGTTAAAGGAACCTCTGTAACGGGAGTTTCCACTTCGATGTTTTCCAGTATGGCGGCTTTTTCCAGAGCCTCATTTCTATCGGAAAGTGCCGGCGGCACCAGCAGCACAAATTCTGCGCCGTTCTCCCGGCACAGGTTGCGCAAATCAGCAAGGCGGTGCCGGGCCTCTTTCGTGACAGTCTCGTTAGAAGGAAACGTTGGCGGCCGACGCGCCAGCGCGTGCAGCGCGGATGCATAAGGGGGATCGCTCTTATTGATGATGTAGTTTCTGATGGTGGCGCGGTACGCGTAAAAATCACTCCAGTGAGCAATGACGAACCCACTCGTTTTTGTGGTATCCATTCCAGCCTCTCGGCTCACTTTCAGCAGGTCGGAGGCTTGAATCAGACGCCGGGCGCTTTCATCCAACACACCGTGACTCAAGGTTTGCCCGAGATTCAGGCAGAGGATGACCGTAGATGGCCGGACGCCCTCTGCAAACAGCCGGCGCAGACCGTAGTACCAATCAAGATATTCCGTGTTTTCGATGCCGTAGCGGATGATTTCGGCTCTATCGCTCACTCCTTCACGGAGTCTCGGATAGTCCACTCCATGCAACAGCAATGAATTGCCTACGAGAAGAACGTCTGGCAAGTCGTGTGACTGAGCCTTCCCCATCGCCATAACCTCCCGGTGATCGCTAACGATACGGCGTTGGATCGTGCTAATGCGTGGAAACAGAAATCTTGAGCTCAGCTCAGTCG
>JBOGLB010000321.1:0-8439 GCA_050745965.1 Terriglobales bacterium
CATAATCGCTAAATGTACTGAAAATAGGCGCGTGTCAGCATCCTCGTGTATTTGCAGTTCAGAGAGCGGCACCTCGACAGCCAACTCATTTGCATTCCCGTCTGGGAGGTCTCCCATGCGGAAGACCCTTGAAAGAAAGTTCAAATCCGAAGGCAACCGCGGCTCGCTCAGAATTTTCAGGAGCGGCACTTCGAATGGCCTCACTCCCGAATCGCTGTCGGGCGGCAGAGCGAAATAACCCGCCCTCGCCTGGATTTTAAAGCCTTTCCGTGCAGGTCTGACGATAACCGCACGGAACCGCCCATCATAACTTTGAATGGAGGGAACGTACGACGCCTCATAATACGTCGTCATATCTTTGATCAGGAGTTGCAGCGGTTTCTTTAAACTGTCGGCTGCGCCAATGTAAGCGCCTCCCGTGGCTGCCGCCAACTCCAATAAAGGGTCCCGATATCCCGCTAGGCCCTCATTCTCAACCCGGACGAGTTGATCGCTGATTTGCGTCGCCAAGCCCGCTCCGTACGGCCCGTGAGGGGCATCCGGTCCGGTCGGTGGAGGATGCATCGCATTGTTGCTCATGACATTTCCAATGGCGACAGTTGCCATTAGGCCTTGACCGGCTCCAGGATCGATTGCGTTCGTGTCTATCGTATAAATGGTAACGTCGCCTCGATTCGCGGTCCCGATGATTGATCTCAGTATGTCTTTGCCGTTCGAATCGAGCTTCATGCCTTGGGCAAAGTAGATTACTATTTTCCTTCCCTTCACCTGCTTTTGAGTTTTCGCCAACGCCATCAAGCCGGCGAGTGAAGGCGCTGTACGCTGATCCTGCACAATCCGCTGGGACTCTCCCAGCGATGCCAGCATCATCCGGGCCGTGGATCGCTCCCTTGCCGTCACGGTGGTCCCGGCGGTATCAACCCCGGTTTGTGCTACCGCGATGAGGTTCTTCTCGGGTAGCGAAGCCCCATTTTCCGATCCAGACTTCCCGGCGCCGGTGGCCATGCTGATCGCACTCTTCAGTGCGTTGCGGTCGGACGTGAATTCCTGGAATAACTTGAGACGGCCATCAATCTTCAGCACCGAAAATGATATGCCGCTGAAAGGAGCCATTTTCAGAATCCTGCCGGCGATATCGCGTGCGTTCTTGCCCGCCGAAGCGTCGAACTGATCGAACACTAGAGTTACGAGATGCTCCCCCCCAGACTCGCCGGTTACAAGGCGCAAGTCAGTGATTTTTACAGGCGAGCCATTGTCGAAGACGTTGATGTCAGACGGCTTAAGGTCCAGTACCGGCCGATCCTTTTTGTCCCGAACTACAAGATCAAGGGAGACCTCGTCGGCATTGGTAATAATCGTTGGCGATGGGGTGGTCGCTGGTGGAGTCGTTTGACCATGAGTTTCTCGGCTGTATCCTAAAAAAGACACGAGAAGTAGCGCGACTAACGAGTAGGACCTTCGCGAGTTATTTGCGGCAACAGTGCCCATTATTACTCTCCGCCGGCCAATGAAGTCCCTGTTGGATTGCGCTTAAAGCGGTCCGCTCAGAATTGTAAGGCGAGTGGATACTTGATGCCGTGATTTATTTTTACTGAAGGCGGTTCTTGGGCGGGGTTCTTCGGGAAGGGGCCGGTAGGAATGATGCCCCGCAGGAGTCGAAAAAGATGCGAGACGTCCTACTGCGTATTGCTGAGGGACCTGACCGCCACGCTGTCTGATGGCGATAGGGGCTTTGCCATGAAGAATTCGTGGTCGTAGAGGTTTCGATACATACGTCCGGCGATCTCCGCAGCTTTGGGTCCGAATGTTGGGCGACCGCCTTCCAGAAAGACAACCACGACGATGTGGCCCACGTTGGTTTTTGCGTAAGAGGCGAACCATCCGAAGCGCGTGCCCGATTTAGAACATGTGCCAGTCTTACCAAGCACTTCTTCCTGTGTAAAATTCAAATTCAGCCTGCGGGCGGTTCCGTACGAGACCGCACCGGCCATGCCATCCGAAATCTCTGGAATAAGGGGGGCAATGCTTAACTGGCGCTTCACCAGAGGCTGAAAATTTGCGATGTCTTCCGGGTTGGTCGGATGTTGCAGAAAGTAAAGCGTCCCACCGTTCGCAATCGCCGAAACCAGCGCACCAAGTTGCAGCGGAGTGACGGAAACCCCTTCTCCAAACGAGCACATTTTGCCCACTCCGCCAAGCTTGGCGGAAATTTCACTGTTAGGATAAGTTCCGAGTTGCTCTCCGGGGATGTTATAGCCTGCCAGCTCACCTAGTCCGTATTGACGCGCGTACCGGCGGACTCTTTCGAATCCCAATCGGCGTCCCACGGCTTCAAAATATGCGTTATTCGAATGAGCCAGGGCCATGGTCAGGTTCATGTGCGAGCGGCCGCCGAGACGGACCTCGGTCTCTTTGGTGATAAGTCCTTCGCTAAGTGCAGCCAGAGCAACCGAAAGTTTGATCGTAGAACAGGGCTGCGCGCCACTCGAAAGCGCAAGTTTCTGATTGACCATCGCCAGGATGCGTCCACTAGTAGGCTCAATCGCAACCACAGTGCCATTCATATTGCCAAGCGCATCAATGGCGGCCTCGCGCACCACTGGGTCCTCGCCTGCGGTGACGTCGCCCTCAGTGATGTCGTTGTTGAACGAACTCATGGTGAAGTGCTCGTAATAGCGATGGCGATGACGCTTGCCCGCATTTACGACGCGCCCAGTTCGGTGGGAAGTAGCTCGACTATGGGCTAACCTGCGCATCCGCTTACGGGCATGAGGAGTTTCGGTAACCGTGCGATGCTTCCTGCGAACCAGCGGGCGAGTGTTAATAGTTGCCGCAAAGCCGGCCTGGCAAATGAGAACGGCTGAAAACAGAAAAACGACCAGGCGAATTAGAGTAGAACTTTGCTTGACTCTCACTATTTTTACCGTCTCCGGAGCGCGTTTACTTGGCAGAAAATGGAATGATTGCCATACCGCATGTCGTCCTCTGAGTGTCCGACGACCGGGCTAAATGCAACACGCCAAGTCCCTGCACCTCTTGATAGTAAAAGAGCGGAGTAACGGGAGCAATGGAAAAGTTTAGACTCGGTTAACCTTGTGGAAATCTCGCAAAGACTTGGGAATGTGATGTTTGCGAGTGAAATGGACTGGTACAGCGAGCTTTGGTAATCGGATTCTCGTTACTGGAACGATACCCCGGGTGAGGGCTGGCCGTTACGCATTCTTGGAGATATCAAGATTTGCAGGTGCGGGCGGCACTCATTTTTTTGTTTTTATAGCCCTTAGCCGGGCACCTGCGTCCGAGGTTTTGTAGTATTTGTCCAGCGGATAACATCCTGAGGGCAATCCATTACGCGGCGCGGTGGTGCAGTCGCTGAAGGTTCGGCAGAGCAATTTATGCTGGATTGGCGTGCCTGATAGAACGTCGTGCAGTAATTGGGGATAGGCCAGAACCATTCTCCCCAGTCCCACGAAGTCTACCCACCCTTCTCGAACCGCCCCTTGTGCGACGTGGGGGAGAAAATCCTGCAAATAGCTGTATCCGGTTCCTACGATCATGAGCCGCGGAAACTGCCGCTTGAGATCGCGCACGGCCTGCAACTGCAAAGCGACTTCGATCAAAGGATCATGCGGAGGTTGATAGCCGTCAGAAGGCGGATACAAGGCGGGACGTTGCAGGTGGGGATTGTAGTAGGGACTTCCGGCGGTAAGGTTCACTAAGCGAATGTTCATTTGCTCCAACAAAGAGAGAAATTTGAAGGCTTCGGTGAGGTCTGATCGTGCTGGATTGTCGCGATTAATTCCGAATCCCCATACGTAGGGAAGCAGATGATCGTATGGTTCAGGAACTCCGGGACCAGGTTTACCCGGAGTCGAGAGTTCCGGGTCGGGACGAAACGGCACTGCGTCAAACGCTGAGAGTCGAACGCCAATTTTCAATCCCGGCGCAAGCGAACGGATTCCTTCGACAATTTCCCTTAGGAAGCGCGTGCGGTTCTCAAAGCTGCCACCGTATTTCCCTTCGCGGCTATAGGAGCTCAGAAATTCGTGGCCAAGATATCCGTGACAATGTTTTATATCCACAAAATCAAAACCAAGGTCCCACGCCATTTGGCTGGCGCGGTGATAGTCCTCAACGATTCCTGCAATCTCGCCATCGGTAAGCAATGGATAGTCCGGTGGCAAGCCAAGACGCCGATCCAAAATTGGATGGTGATACAGGATGCGCGGCTCCGGCCGGTCTTTTAGATTCGGGCGGCAATAACGGCCGGAGTGCGTTAGCTGCATACCAATGAGCAGCCCGTCATCCGAGCCGGACACCCGTACATGCTCCTCGAGGAGAGCGGAACGCAATCGCGCAAGGCCTGCGCGTGTATGCGGGGCTGCCACCAGTTGATTAGGATTGGCTCGTCCCTGGTGACTGACAGCAACCGCTTCGCCACCCCAAATTAATTTTGCGCCACTGCTTCCAAAACGCCGCCAGCGGCGCATGGTTAGCTCGCTGGGATTTCCGTCCGCAGTGCCGTCCCACCCTTCCATAGGCTGAATCGCGATTCGGTTTCCGATCCGGATATCCGGTTCTTCGATTGGCCTGGCAAGCGGCGATTCCGGGCCGGAAATGAGTTCCATGTCGCAGGGGATTTCGACGCCAAGAGAATGGAAATGCTTCTGGAATTGTTCGACATCCTTAATCGTGCCGAGACGCAGAATAGATGGAGAGTTCATGCAATTCTCCTCCGCCGAGGTAACCGGGACACAGCCAGAGCTCCCAGCAGCGCTACACCGACCAAGGCAAGAAAGCCGTCGAAATAGCTTCCGGATACATCGCGCATGTGACCCAGGAACCAGGGGGAGACAGCTTCGGCCACGCCATCTGCGGTGAGAATCACTCCCAGTAATCTTCCGAGAATTTGCATGCTGAATATTTCAGCCGTCATGAGCGGAATGATCATGTAGTCACCGCCCAGGCCAATCCCGAAGACAACCGAGAAGACGTACATTGTCGCCGGAGTTCGTTGAACCAAAAGCAGAGGAATCGCGGTGGCAACCAGTAGGTAAATCAGAACCATTACATATTTGGTGGGAAAGCGGTCGGCGAGCCATCCCATCAGCAATCGCCCGATAATGCTGAACGTCAGAATCAGCGAGAGAATTCGTGCCGCAAGGGTTTGCGTGTAGTGCTGATCAAGGCTCAAGAAGAGTTTCAGATTTTGCGCGATTCCGCTGACGGCAGCGATTGAGCACATGCTCCCGAGCACGAGCAAATAAAACGGGATGGTCTTGAAGGCTTTAATCACTGAAGCTGGAGCGTCGGATATCCGAATACCCCTTGAGTTAGGGGCTTCCTTCACCAGAAATGCCATGGGAAACGCCAAAATAACGATCAGCAGCCCCAGCAGCCGCAGAGCAGCCTGCCACCCGAAATGCTGCACCAGCACACTGGAAATCCAGGGCACGGCGGCGCCTCCCAGACCTATTCCGAGATAAGCGATGCCCATGGCTTTCCCCCGTGATTTGTCGAACCACTGTGATAGCAGTACCTGGTTGGGTAGCGGGCCACCGCAGACGTAGCCGAGAGCATTGAACAGGTAGAAGAAGTAAAACATTCCCAGGGTTGAGACCGTGCCGATACCTACAAGGGCGATGCCGGCCATGAGGATCCCAGCCATCATAAGCAGGCGTGGTCCGAAGCGGTCAACGAGCCACCCGGCAAAAAAGCCGAAGGCCGGCCCGATAACTAACTTGCTTATCGCATTCCCGGAGGTTACTTGCGAACGGGTCCAACCGAATTGTTGGACCATGAAGTCATAATAAAAGGGAAGACCCCAGAGGGCCAATCCCACGATGCAGAAGAGGACGATGAAGGCGGTTGCAGTGACCTGAACTGCGCCCGGTTCGATCTTCGGATCGCGCGAACCCTCTGACGGTGATCGGACGATCGTCACTCGGCGTTCTGCATCCGGCAACGCTTCTCTCCTAATTCTCCTTGCCTATTTCTGGTTTTGTTGCGCCTCGAACCATTGCTTTACACCGGCATCCAGTGATTTTAGGTCTGGATGGTTGTGGGCAGCTTCAAGAGATTCCTGCCACTCTTTGTTCAGGTCTCCGACGTCAACGGTTGAACCAACTCGCACGAAGAGCGGTATTTGATGTAAATCCGCATGGACGGTAATGACGCGGCCACCGCGATACACTTTGTCGGGATTCCATGCATCCCGCCATTCAGATCCGGCGGGCAGGTAAACATCCTGGGTGCGCCCACCTTTTTCCCATATGTGCGAAACCAACAGATCGGGCCCGTAGAGATATGTCCACCACTCAGTCCATGCCTGCGGCGCTTGCGGGTCCACCAGGAAAAGTGGCCTGACAATGGGCATGCCAGTTTCGTGAGCTTCCTGAGCGCACTTGTAACTGTAGTCGGCCAATCGCTGATGAAGCCGTGCATACAATCGCCAAATTGCGATTAACTCTTCGTCGTAAGCAGGCGGCCGTGGCAGGTCCCAAAAGCCAACGTTGCGGGTTGGACCGACCTCCATGATCGGAGTAAAAGCACTGAAGGCCAGCCAGCGCCCGCAAACCTCCTGTTCGAGCAATTGCTTATTGTAGCCGCAAGTGTCGGATCCCCAGTTGGGGTACCCCATTACGGCTGCGCGCTGCACGGCGATAATTTCTGCGCGCAGACCTTCCTGCGTCCCCGCAATATCCCCGCCCCAGAAAACGCCGTACCGGGTGCTGCCGGTGTAGGCGGCACGCGGCATTAGCACGAAGTCGCCGTCGGGATGATATCTTTTTGCAACTTCATAGGCCGCTTTGAGATACATGACAGGATATGCATTCCGATTTTCGCGCAGGGAACGGCCGTCGAACACTTTCTCAGGACCGTCGTCGGGAATATTTTCTTCGCTCCGGTCCATCTTGAAGCCGGTTACGCCCAGTTTCAGCAGCTTCGCGACGCCCTCCTGCCAAAATGCTTTCGCAGATGGATTGGTGAAATCTGCGAGTGGATAGTTGCTGCGAGAGACTGGCTGCCCGGGCAGGTTGTAATGCTTCGCCAGCGCTTCCTTGGCCATTTTCCCTTGAAAATATGGCCCGATCCACAAAAGCATTTGGGTGTCTTGCTCATTGAGCCATTTCACTGACTCGGCGAAGTGGGGCAACCGTGCCGGATCAATTTCAAAATCATCGTAGCCCTGTGGCCCCGGCCCCCACGGGCGGTCAATCCAATAGACGCCGTTGGGAATGCCGTAAGCCTTCATCATCAAGACGTCTTCCATGAATTCCGAATTAAAGGGTCCGGTCACCGGAGTGCCGTCATAATAAGCGGCACGCTCGGTGTGCTCATCACGCCAGCGCCAGGGCGCATACATCCACTTGGGCGGAAAGATTGGCGGACCGGCATCCATCGCATGGGCGCGAACCAACGATGCGGGATCGGATGCCGTGTAAATTTTCATTTCCAACGACGGCCCATTAAATTCAATTTTTACGTGGACCGGGTCGGCAGCGCAAAAATCAAAATGTCCAGGCCAATTGCCTTGAACAAATAACCCATAGCCCCGGGATGAAAGATAAAACGGAGAATAGACGGAAAGCGTTGGCTTCACGATCATGTCCACTTTTTCGCCGCGCAGATTCATAGCTTCCGTACGGCCCGGAAGCCAAGTTTCCTGCTGGGGCCCATCTACCAAACGCTCCATCAATCCGGTGATGTATTCGTCCTTCGAACAGTCCACAGCGAAGCCCCAGCGCAGGATGCCGACATCAGGTTGCGCGCGCAATCGAATCTCGTAATTACCGCCCTGGCGCTCGGAGGTCAGCGTAACCACGCGACCATCCTGCATCTTGCCTTGCTTCTCGAATGTGCCCATTTTCCGGGGGCTGCCTATGAGTTGCGCGGGCAAGACAACGCGTCCCTGCGAGGTTTCATAGAACCAACCATCGAGTGTTAATCGAGGCGCGGATGCTTTCACCAGCATGTGGGAACTTTGCTTCAGGGGAATCAGCAAAGCCGCGCCGGAGTCAGGCTGCTGAGCGATCAGAACCGCTGAAGTGCAGCATAGTAAAAACAGAAAAGCGACGGCGGGAATTTTCATCATCGAAATCTCACCTCACAAGAACTTCATTTCAAAGTGGTAGTAATAGAGGTTCAACTGGATGTTTGGATCATTCACCGCCGCGACCAGATCAGGGCCCTCCTCCATAGTATTAATGAGGTTGGATTCCTGTGGCCGCAAAGGCTCAATGGCTATCGTGATGTTTCTTGTGCGTGCTTCCAGGGCGATACGTTTACAAAAATCCACGAACTGCCTTTCGGCGTCGCCGGTGGACCCGCAAAGCCCGATTTGGATATTGTTTTTTCCGCTCGCGCTCGCCTGGGACGGTGGAGCAAACGACAACGGGGCAAACAAGAGAGCCGCCAGAAAAACGCGCGTGGCAACAG
>JBOGLB010000322.1:0-7706 GCA_050745965.1 Terriglobales bacterium
CTGGTATCCATGCTCCGCCATTAGTCCATTTTTCCAATGAACTTTCCAGATCGCGACCGCCATGTCGATCACGATCGCCAGCGCTGCAAACCGAGTCAGAAAACCGGCAATTACCAGAATCCCTCCAAAAAACTCCGCCGCCGCCGAAAAATATGCCAACCATCCCGGCAGTCCCAGGCTGCTTACCATTTGGACATGGTGAGCCATGCCTCCAAACACTTTGCCAAATCCATGCGCAACCATAATCACGCCCAGCACAAGCCTCAGGACTAGCAGCGCGAGCGGTTGCAGGCGCTCAAGATCGCGCAATCGGCTCCTCCCGACGGAAATAGATTATCCCATCCCAGGTCAATTGCGTCTGTGTGTGGCGGACACTCTTGTCCGCCGCCTTTGATTTTCGCCTTTCCTGAAAGCCGACACCTCAAAGAATGGGGACAGAGAATCGCGGACAGCAGCGCCGTTACACGCGGCTGATTACTGCTGTTGCTGCTCGTGTTGGAATTGCTCCCATCCCCCGCGGTTGGGAGCCCGGGTGCGAATCACTGTTGTGGGAATAATTTCTTCGGGCGAGGGAGCCTCCGCAGGCGTCACCATCACTGCGACGCTCAATTCGCTTTCCGCATCTCCTTTGTAAACTCCGCGCGTGGGAGGAACATCCGCATAATCACGTCCAATCGCCACGCGAATGTGCCGCTCGCCACCAACTAAATCGTTCGTCGGATCGAATGACACCCATCCCGGTCCCGGCAAAAAAGCTTCCAGCCACGCGTGCGTCGCCCAGTCACCGGACCGGTCGTGCGCCCCCTCTTTTTGGCAAAGATATCCGCTCACATAGCGGCAAGGCACGCCCAGTTGCCGCACGATTGCAATCATGATGTGCGATAGATCCTGGCAAACCCCTTTTCGATCCCGCAGAGCGTCATCAATCGGAGAATCAACCTGGGTGACATTTGGAACATAGTCGAATCCGTCATAAATCGCATGATTCAATTCCAGCATCGTTTGCAGAAGATTCTTCCCGCGCTCTATACCCAACTCGCCAACCAACTTCTGTAAAAGCTCCGTTGACTGCGCAAACTGGCTTGGCAGCAGCATTTCCGAATAGTCCCCCGCATCCACCGTCGCATCCATGTCCGCCCAGCTTCCAACTGCGGCGGCTATAGGCGCAGGCGCGGCCTGAACATCCACCAGTGCCTGAGCCGTGATCTTGAATTGGCTGTGCCTTCCGGGAATATCAAAATGGTGCACCGTGTTCCCTAGAAAATCGCGATACGTCATAATATTCGGGCTCGGACTAACATCCAGCGAGAACGTCAGGCACCTCTGTCGGGACTCATTGCGCGGCTGTACTCTCACTTCCATCACGCTCTCGCGGATGGCCGGTTCATAGGCGAAGCTCGTAATGTGTCGAATCGAATAAACCAATTTGGCTCCTTCTACGAAATCGCTAAGGCCGTTTCCACCGGATAGTCAAAATAAATCTGCCGGATGGCTGCGTGTGCCTGCGAACATTGGCTGCGAATGTTCTCCATGTACACCCGCATCCCGTCCGCCATAATTTCTTCAATCTGACTGAAGCTCAGCGCCGCCCTCATCCGCCCCGCAATCCGCACTGGCTGCGTCACTTTTCGTTCGGTAAGCTCGCCAATTCGGCCGAGCGCCGAATGTACGCTCTCAACCGAAAACCGAATCGAATGTGGAAACTCCGAATTCAGCAGCAGAAATTCCGCCACTCGAATCGGACGCAGCTCCGCCGAATATGCCTTGCAATAAGCCTCAAATGCGGCGCAGCACTTCAATAATCCTACCCAGTCCAGATACTCCGCGCCCTCAACCGGCTGATTCGCCGGATGCGACAGCCGGCTGAAATGTGTGGCTACCAGAGCCGCTACCGCATCCGCCCGCTCGACGAATCGTCCCAATTGGATGTAGTGCCATCCTTCGCCATGAGTCATCGTCGAATCCGTGATGCCCTGAAAAAGGTGCGCCCCATCCTGAACCGCGCGATACAGAGTATGCGATTGCAGGTTCCAGGCATCTTCCGCTGGTCCCGCAATCATCTGCAGATAAAGCCGGTTCATTTGCTCCCACATCTCGGAACTGGATTGCTCTCGCACATGGCGAAGGTTTTCTCTCGCCGACGCGATGCAGGAAACAATGGACGATGGATTCGTTCGATTAAATGTCAGCGTGTGTGCCAGGCTGCTGGCGTCCACGTTGCCCGCAAGTAGAGCGGGCACATGCAACGCCTCGACCAAACGTAGCCACCGTCCCGTGCTCGATTCGAGGGATTGATCGAGCCGCAGTTGCAGGTCCACATCAATCAGGCGCGCGGTGTGCTGGGCGCGCTCCAGATAACGGCTCATCCAATACAGACTGTCCGCGACTCGTGACAACATAAAAGCTCTCCACCATCCACCTGCGGCTTCAAAGCGTTTGCTTTTGGGTGGCGCAGCGGTTTACCGCCGCGATATCCTGCTCATTCTCAACATCGGCTTTAGCCGCTGAGGGTTACTCATCCTCGTCCCGCAACACCCACGTATCTTTGCTCCCGCCCCCCTGCGAAGAGTTCACCACCAGCGATCCCCGGCGCAACGCCACCCGTGTAAGCCCTCCCGGAACCAGCGTGACATTGCCGCTATATAAAATGTAGGGCCTCAGGTCCACATGCCGCGCCTCTACTCCTCCATTTAGAAAACATGGCGCGCTCGAAAGCGCCAGCGTGGGTTGCGCGATGTAATTCCTTGGTTGCGCGATAATCCGCTGTCGAAATTCCTCACGCTGCTCCGCGGAACTATGAGGCCCTATCAACATCCCGTATCATCCGGATTCGCCCACGGCCTTTATGACCAGCTTGTCCATGTTGTCGAGCACATACCCAAGCTCCGATTTCTCGGTGAGCAGATACGTCTTGATATTCGGGAGAATCTCATCTTCCCCTAAATAATATTTAATGATAGAGGGCACATACGCATAGATTGCCTTGTCATCCGCCACTCCCGTGCCAATTGCATTCGCGAGTGACACATTCCCGGCGCGATACGCATTGAACAGGCCCGGAACACCCAGATTCGAGTCCGGTCGAAACGTTATCGGATCCAGAAAATCGTCATCCACCCGCCGATAAATGACGTCCACACGGCGCAACCCTGAAGTCGTACGCATGTACACGATGTTGTCGTGCACCAGCAGGTCGCGTCCTTCCACAAGCTCAATTCCCATCTGTTGTGCCAGGAAGGTATGTTCAAAATACGCTGAATTGAATACCCCTGGCGTTAGCAACGCAGTGGATGGTTCGTTCCGGCCAGATGAATTGATCGGCGCCAGGCTGCGTAGAGTTGCCAGCAGCGCCGACGTGTAATGGTCAATCGGGCACACGCCGTAATCGCGAAACAAAGTCGGGAATACCCGTTTCAGCACCTTCCGGTTTGCCAGCATGTATGAGACGCCACTGGGAACTCGCAGATTGTCTTCCAATACCGCGAAACTGCCATCCGGCAAACGCACCAGATCGCTTCCGCAGATGCTTACGTAAATGTCGCGCGGCACGTTCAATCCCCGCATTTCGCGCCGGAAATGCCGGCAGCTGTGAACCAGTTCGCGCGGAATAATTTTGTCGGCCAGGATGTGGCCGTCGTGATAAATGTCCTTGAGAAACAGGTTGAGGGCGGCGATTCTTTGCGTCAGCCCTGTTTCTATCTTTCGCCATTCCTCACCCGGAATAATCCGCGGTAAAAGATCATTCGGAAATATCCGCTCCGTCCCCTCTTTGTCGTCATATACCGTGAAGGTTATTCCCTGATGAAGGAAGGATAAGTCCGCAGCCTGCTGGCTTTTCCGCAATTCCTCCGGAGGCAGCTCCAGCAACGTCCGGTAAAGCGCGTTGTAGTGGTCTCGGGGCGTGCCCGTGCTGCGGAACATCTCGTCATACGACTCATCCAGCTCATAGTTTGGGAAAGAGCTTGCAAGGGAGCCATTCGACGAAATTATTTTTAACAAGCTCATCGCGGATGCGGTCATCGCCGTATTCCTCGGGCTGGCGAAAGAGATTTAGCTGCCCGCCCGCTCCCCTAGCCCCGGCATGGGTTTGCCCGGACATTGGATGCTCACAAACTTTAGGCGGAAGAAACGACACTGTCCAATTGAAATTGCTTATGGATTCCATTGTCGCCCAAGCGCCTGAACTCGCAGAAAGTAGGGGCTTTACAATATGGGCGATTTTCGGCCCTCGCGCTTGTACACAGACCTTCGTACTCTGCGTAGTACTTTAGTTATGTGTCCCGTCCCAGGCACGAATCTCGTGCCTCCCGCCCCCTTCTAATAGTATCGCCCACGGGCCACACCACAATTACTTGATTTTTGCTCAAAATCGCTATTGGTTACTTTCCAGAAAAACCCCATAAAACCCAATAAAACACGGAGATTCACTTGGACCTGCTGCAAATGGGGGCTGATATATGCTCAGTCCACTGATTCACTCGAACCACATCTTTTGACGAACTGGGTTCGAGGAATTTCTCCCAAGCCTGCGGCGATTCAGCAGGCGTGATTCTGTAAAAGGGATTCTGAAATTATGGCTGACTCGCGCGAAGTTATGAACATTCGCCAGGCGTCGCAATACCTGGGAGTGAGTCCTGACACGCTTTACAAGTACGTAGGTGAGCAAAAGATTCCTGCTTTCAAGTTGGGTAACCGCTGGCGCTTCAAGAAATCACGGCTCGATCAGTGGATGGAAGAGAAATCAAGTCAGGTGGAAGTGAGAACGAAAAAGAATACGAAGGCGGCTTCCAAAGCTGCCGGGCAATCGTAAAGGCGGACACATGTTTGGATTAGGAACAAAGACGATTGTTGGCCTGGATGTGGGATCTTCAAGCATCAAGGCAGTGGAACTCAAAAAGGGACGTAACGGCATCGAAGTTGTCCATTTGGGATTAGAACCGCTGGCCCCCGATATCGTGGTTGATTCCATGATCGTGGACTCAGGTACCGTCTCCAGCGCGATCTCGAAGCTCTTCGCCGATAACCAGATCAAAACCAAGAATGTCGCCACCGCCGTTAGCGGCCACTCCGTCATCGTGAAAAAGATTTCGCTCCCTTCCATGAGCGATCAGGAATTGGCGGAAACCATTCAGAAGGAAGCCGCACAGCATATTCCCTTTGACCTCGCCGACGTGAACCTTGATTACCAGATTCTTTCCGAAGACATTGGTAATCCGCAGATGGATGTCCTGCTCGTCGCTGTCAAGAAGGACAAGATTCTCAATTACACCAACGTACTCTCGATGTCCGGCAGAAGTCCGGCTATTGTGGATATTGATGCGCTCGCTCTGCAAAATTGCTACGAGTACAACTATGATCCCGCGCCGGGTCAGGTGGTCGCTCTCTTGAACATCGGCGCCAGCGTAATGAACATCAATATCGTTAAGGGCACGACGCCGTTGTTCCCCCGTGACGTCAGCGTGGGCGGACATCAGTACACAGATTCGTTGCAGAAAGAATTGGATCTGTCTTTTGAAGACGCTGAGTCGCTGAAACTCGGACATAAAGTCGGCACCGTCAGCGAGGATGCTAAGACTCCCGTTCTCCAACAGGTCACCGAGATTATCGTGCTGGAAATTCAAAAAACGTTCGATTTCTTCCGCGCCAGTTCTTCCGGTGAGCATATCGAGAAGATTTATCTGGCTGGAGGATCCTCGAAGGTCCCTGGACTGGTTGAGGCTCTCCGCCAGGAGTTTTCGCTGCCGGTCGAGATCTTCAATCCTTTTCAAAAGATTGCGCCTCCCATGGACGGTCCGGGAGTAGGACTGATCGAGCAGAATGCAGGCCAGTTAGCTGTCGCCGTAGGTTTGGCATTAAGGAGCTTTGAAGACTTATGATCCGAATCAATCTGCTGGGAGCATCGAAACCAAGAACTAAACACGGCGCAGCGTCTTCCGCGGCAGTGATGGAAATGGGGGAAGCTGGATCCCCAAAACTCAAACTGCTGATCGTTCTGGCTCTCGTCGCTTCGCTTAACTTTGCCTATTGGTACAGCTTGGATAAGCAAAGCAAGACCATCACCGCTCAGATGGCCTCCGCCGAACAGAAAAACCGCGAACTGGCGGATGTAAAGGCAAAATATTTGGAACGCCAACGCCAGGCGGATAGCTACAAACGCCGGGTGGACGTTATTGACCAATTGCGCGCCGGCCAGATGGGCCCCGTGAATCTCTTGAATACCGTTGGAGAAACCGTCAACGGCACCGAAGCTGTCTGGTTGAACACTATGAAAGACCAGGGCAATAGCGTGGCCATCGAGGGTATGGCTCTGAGCACCGATGCAGTTGCGAACTTGATCGAGAACCTCCAAAAGACTGGTTATTTCAAGACCATCGAAATTAAGGAAACGTATCAAGACGAGACCCTTAAAGATATGCAGGCATTTCAATTCACTTTGACCTGCGAAAAGTTGAAAGCCTAAAGGCGGAGAAAATGGAGAATTTTAACGAATTATCGGGTATTAAACAGTGGGCGGCCTTGGTCCTCGGAGCGGCGCTGGTGACTGTCGCGCTGTACTTCACGGTTTTCAAGACTCAACGCGCTGCCAATGATTCGGCGGAGCAGAACCTCCAATCCAAGCGCCGGGAAAATGCGGAGCTCGAAGCCTACCGGCCTAAACTTGCCGAAATTGAACGTCAGGTGGCCAGCCTGAAGCAGCAGCTCGATATCGAACGCCGCATCGTTCCCGACGACAAGGAAGTTGATAGCTTTATGAAGATGCTCGATTCCGAAGCCCTGAAAGCCGGAATTGAAGTGCGCCGATACACTGCCGAGCCGATCCAGTCCAAGGAATTCTACACCGAGCTCCCTTTTGAATTGGAACTCGATGGGCCCTATTACTCAGTCTTGAATTTCTTTGATCGGGTCAGCAAATTGGAGCGCATCGTAGATATTTCCAATCTACTGGTTGCCTCAACTAAGAAGCCAAGTGAGGCAAAAGCGAAACATACTTATCAATACGCCGCGAGCGAAAGCATTGTGGCCACATGTACTGCAACCACGTTCTTCAGTCACGACGCGCCAGCGCCAGTTACTACGCTGGCCAAAAAGTAGGGGATCCTGATGAAGCTGATTACAGCACTTCTGCTAGTAGGAATGACGACGGGACCTGTCTTCGGACAGAATCCCAACATCATCACCAATACGAAGACCAAACTGAATGCCGTGCAGGCGAAGAAGACTGCGGACTCAAATGCCGCCCTCGGTATTACCACAGCGAAAGCTGAGAAATCGCCATACCGGTCCGCGAAGCCATCCGCGCACCAGCATCTTAAAGCTCATCGGTCTGCCCCGGTGGTCTCCGTCGAAAACGCGGCAACCGCGCCCGACAATACAAAATCGGACGATCGCCAGCCCATCAACATTACCGGGCGGAGAGATCCCTTCGTCAGTCCGGTTGTAAGCCGCGCCATGTCGGGTTCGGGATGCAGCACCGGCAAGCGCTGCCTGGCCATTGACCAGATCAATCTTCGCGGTGTCGTCAAATCAGACGATGGCATGATCGCAGTTGTCGTCAATGCCCTCGATAAAGCTTATTTCCTCCACGAGAACGATCCGGTGTTCAACGGATATGTGGTCCGAATCACCGGGGATTCCGTCATTTTCAAAGAGAGCGTGCAGGACAAGTTCGGAAAGCCTTTTACACGGGAAGTTACCAAGAAAATTTT
>JBOGLB010000323.1:0-6912 GCA_050745965.1 Terriglobales bacterium
CATAGCTCTGGCATATGTTCCGCCGGAATATGGTGAGGTCGGTTCACAATTGAACGTAGAGATTCGGAATCAGTCAGTCGGCGCGAAAATTGTACCCACGCCATTTTATAAACGTCCAAAAATAAACGTATCGCCAAAGTCGTCCAATTAAACAACCGCCAGGAGTAAGCAAGAATGTCCTATCCAGCTGACTTCAAGTACACCCAAGAGCATGAGTGGATTAGACCGGATGGCAACACTGCCACTATAGGAATCACAGATCACGCGCAGGCATCATTGGGCGATATTGTCTTTGTGGAACTGCCCAAGGTTGGGACCGAAGTCGCAAAGGGCAAGGCCTTTGGCTCGGTGGAGTCGGTCAAGGCCGTCTCGGATTTGTATTCTCCTGCATCCGGCACCGTGACCGAGATCAATACGGCACTCGCTACCGCTCCCGAGAGCGTCAATAAAGATGCTCACACAGCATGGCTGATAAAAATTTCGTTGAAAGACCCAGGGGAACTAAACTCGCTGTTGAGTCCATCGGACTATGAAAAGTTTGTCTCCGAGGAGAGTTGACTTCTGGCGCGCAAGGTGCTGTCGCGTTTCTTCGCTTTGGTGTTAATAGATAAACGGCGGCGGACAGGAGTGTCCCGCCCCCACACAGGACAATCGGAACTGACACCGGCAACATCTAATGTTCATGCGTTATTTACCCAAATCTCCATCTGATCGTCAAGCCATGCTCAAGGCGATTGGCGCCCGATCCGTTGACGATCTGTTTTCGCCGATCCCCGCCGAATATCGGCTCCAACGCGACCTAAAGGTTCCCCGGCAAATGGCGGAATCTGAGATTGTGGATTGGTTTCGCGAACGCTCGCGCGAGAACGGAGATGCATACGCCACGTTTCTCGGTGCGGGCGCGTACTACCACTACCGGCCCGTGATCATTGATTCGCTGATCTCTCGTGGGGAGTTTCTGACCGCCTATACGCCCTACCAGGCCGAGATTTCCCAGGGAACGCTCCAGTCAATCTTTGAATTCCAGACCATGATTTGCGAATTAGCGGGCATGGAAGTGGCGAACGCGTCCATGTACGACGGGTCAACAGCCGCGGCGGAAGCAGTCATGATGGCTGTGAGGCTTACGGGACGCCGCTCCGTCATTATGGCGCGCAGTGTGCATCCTGAGTATCGCGAGGTACTTGGGACATACGCGTCTCATCAGGGAATGCCGCTTTCCACGCTCGCCTTCACAGATGAAGGCCGAATTGATCTAAGCGCGCTGGATAAGTCAATTACTCCTGACACGGCATGTGTACTTATTCAATCCCCAAATTTCTTCGGGACCATCGAAGACGTCGCCGCCGTCGCGGAGATCGCGCATAAACATGGAGCGATGCTGGTCGTTTCCATCGCCGAAGCGATTTCGCTTGGCATCGTCGAGCCTCCGCGACAGGCCGACATCATCGCCATGGAGACGCAATCGTTCGGCGTTCCGCTTGGCTTTGGTGGCCCTTATTGTGGAGTGATCGCCACGCGAGAGCAGTATGTTCGCCAGATGCCGGGTCGCCTTGTCGGCCAGACCACGGACAAGAACGGTAAGCGCGGATTCGTTCTCACATTGGCAACGCGAGAGCAGCACATCCGGCGAGAAAAGGCGACTTCGAATATCTGCACCAACCAGGCGCTGATCGCGCTCATGGCAAATATTTTCATGACGGTGTACGGAAAGGTCGGCCTGCGGGAATTAGCAAAACAGAATCTGGCGAAGACCGCATATGCTGCCGATCAGTTTGCCAAACACGCGACTGTACTGTTTTCGGGAGCGCCGCGATTCAACGAGTTCATAGTACAAACGGCTGAAGATCTGTACGCGATCAATGCTCGGGTACTCGCGCATAAGATTGTCGGTGGCCTTCCACTCAAGAAATTTTTCCCTGAACTTGGTAATGCTTCCCTATGGTGCTGCACCGAGATGACCTCACGTCCCGCAATAGATAAAGTGGCCGCTATTTTAGCCGAGAGCGAAACGTCGCGGCCTCAGCCGATTGAAGTTGCGGAAGAGGTGGTGCGCTAATGCATCCCGCCCCCAAGGCAACTCGTCACACCAGCCAGAATGAAGGATTGATTTTTGAAAAGTCATCGCCCGGTAAAGCTGCATGGAAACTACCTCCGCTCGATGTTCCGGAAATTGATGCGTCGCAGGCGTTAGGCGCGTCCGAACGAAAAGACTTCGGAAATCTTCCGGAAGTCAGCGAGATTGAGATCATTCGCCACTTCACTCGACTATCCACGTGGAACTACGCCATTGATCTGGGAATGTATCCGTTGGGCTCGTGCACCATGAAGTACAACCCGCGCGTCAATGAAGTCGTGGCGCGACTCGAAGGCCTGGCGAATGCGCATCCCTATCAGCCGGAGAAAATTTCTCAGGGCGCGCTGCTCATTCTTAAAACATTGGCAGACTGTCTGAACGACATTACCGGCATGGACGCCATTACGTTGCAGCCGGCCGCCGGCGCGCATGGCGAGTTCACTGGATTGCTCATGGTGCGGGCATACCATGAATCCAAGGGCTCACCGCGCAAGAAAATTCTGATTCCCGATTCAGCGCATGGCACCAATCCTGCCACTGCCGCTTCCATTGGCTATTCGGTCGAGAATCTCAAGTCGAATGCTAGTGGCATGGTGGATGTCTCCGCGCTGGCCTCACAGATGAACGAAGACGTCGCTGCTCTCATGCTGACGAATCCCAATACACTGGGAATCTTCGAGCAGGAAATTCATAAGATTGCCGACGTCATGCACGCGAATGGTGGATTGCTTTACATGGACGGCGCAAACATGAACGCCCTTGTTGGCAAAGTTCGCCCCGGAGATTTCGGCGTGGACGTGATGCACCTTAACCTGCATAAGACTTTTTCGACTCCCCATGGCGGCGGAGGACCTGGTTCCGGCCCAGTCGCAGTAAAGAAAATTCTGGAGCGGTTTCTTCCCACTCCAGTTGTGATTACGAAGTCCGACGGAACGTTGGGCTTCGATTACAACCGTCCGGACTCAGTCGGAAGAGTTCGCGCCTTCTACGGAAATTTTGGAATGTTTGTCCGAGCGCTGGCTTACATCATGGCCAACGGCCCGGATGGATTGCGCGAGACCACGGAAGATGCCGTTCTGAACGCCAACTACATTCGCAAAGGCCTTGAAGGCGCGTACGATCTGCCTTACAAAACTCCGACGATGCACGAAGTTGTATTCAGCGATAAGTTGCAAGCCAAAAAGAGCGTCAGGACAATGGACATTGCCAAGCGCCTGATTGACTACGGCTTCCATCCCTACACTACGGCGTTTCCCCTCATCGTGCCTGGCGCACTGATGATTGAACCGACGGAAAGCGAATCGAAAGAAGAATTGGATTTGTTCATCGAAGCGATGCTCTCGATTGCGGAAGAAGTTGAAGAGGATCCAAACATCGCGCTGCAAGCCCCGCACACAACTCGCGTGTCGCGCCTGGACGAAACCACAGCCGCAAGAAAACCAATCCTTCGATGGAAACCGGCAGTCGAGCCGCAGCATTAGCCGGTGTGGCGCGGACACTTTGCCAGCGGCCTTTGACTTTAAACTGGCGCCAACGTGTGGACAGCCGCCCCCCGGCTGTCCAAGCCGAGCAATGCTCGGCAGGGCTTCAAACGAGAAGATCGTCTATTTCTTCTCGCTGATATCCACCGATGCCCTCGTATTCGCCCAATCAATGTGCAGCGAACAACTATCTCCCTTTTGATCGAAGCCGATGGTGAAGTTTTCGACAGCCGAAGGAGTGCTCGAAACCGTCATATCGGTTCTGAGTAACTCATCGCCTTCGTACTTATACGGAATACCCCACTCACCGGTTTTCTTGTTGACGATCAATGTCCACTTATCCTGGTTCGGCACGGTAAAAATAGTGTAGTTGCCCGCTGGCACATCTTTGCCGCCGACCGTCACGTCCACAGTGGGAACAAATGTAGTAGCCTCGTTAGCGCCCGTGCGCCAGACCTCACCATATGGAACCAGGCCGCCGTAAATCTTTCGTCCTTTGGCGCGGGGGCTGGAATAATCAATAGTGACGGTTTTGCCGTCGGAGAAAGTGCACTTCGCATTCTCAGGCGGGCTCGGACGCTTGCTCTTATCCTGCGCGGACGCTAGGGTGAAGGCCACAGCAGTGAAAACGATGCAAGCCAAAATCGCAATACTCTGTTTCATAACTTGTCTCCTATCGAGTTTAATCAAATTTAGACTGTCGAAATCTTAATTGGTTAGCACGACTCGAAATTATCCTCCACAACCAGCAGACAGTACAATCGAGCGATGCCGGTATTTGACGAAAAGCGCGATGAACTTGACCACTACGAGACCATGATGGGCATCCCGCGAGGCCGCCTCGCCGTAACCATGGACATGATCACCGATGCCATGGCCCTAGTCGGACAGCACGGAGTCTATTGCCAAAGCCAGCGCTGGCCCGGAAAGCCGGTAATGGACATCCAAATGGTGATGAAGAATCTAACTGAGGCAAAAGAATTGATTCAGAGCGTGATTGAAGAATTAAATAAAAAGAAGATTTGAATGTGTGGGGCGGGTGCCCTCGCCCGCGAAATGGCAAAACTCGCTTCTCCTCAATTCCACAAGACAAGCAAGCTGGCTATTAGTGCTATCGGCATCGCGACGACTCCGACCCTAAAGAACTCCCTCGCGGTGATCTCAACTTTCTCGCGTCGAATAGCAATCAGCCAAAGAATGGTCGCGAGCGAACCTGTCACCGAGAGATTGGGACCGAGGTCAACTCCGAGCATGATCGCATGCGCTAAGACGCCAGTTTCCTGGGCCTGCCGGATTGCTGCGCTCGCTGTGAGTCCGGCAGGCAGGTTATTCATGCCATTCGAAAGCACGGCAATCACAAACGCCACTGTTTCTTTGGCGATCCACGCGGGGATCCGGGCTAGCGCCCGCAACCCTCTGAGTCCCAAAATCAGCAGACCCGCGTTCTGCAACGCTTCTACGATGACAAAAAGTCCGGCTACGAGTGGCAAGACCGACCAGGATATTCCCTTCGCGACCTTCGCCGGAACGCTCCGATCCCGCCATGTCACCACGGCCATCGCGAAGACGGCCGCGCAACAGGTCGGCGCGCCCAGCGAAAGCCCCAACGCCGACGAGCAGATCAGTACCACCGCCGAAATGGCTAATCCCCAGAGAGCAAGTTTCCCCTGCGATGAAAGCAATACCCGCTTCACTTCTGTTCTCATTTCTCCGCGGAGCTTCTTCCGTAAGGCCCACCGCAAAGATAGAAACGTCAGCAGGATCGAAGCCACGGAAGGAAGAAGAAAAATGCGCAGCCACATCGCGAGCGGCGGCATTTGGCGGCCAAACACCACTAGGTTGGCCGGATTAGAGATCGGGAAAACAAAACTCGCCGCATTGGCAATGAAGGCGCACGCCAGGAGGTATGGCTTGGGATCAACCTCAGCCCGGCGGACCACCGCAAGGACGGCAGGGGTCAGAACCACTGCCGTAGCATCATTCGAGAGAAGCGCTGTGACGATCACACCGACGATATAGACGAGGATGAACAATCTTCGAGGTGATTTTCTAGCGTGCTGGGCGGCGACATCGGCCACCCAATCAAAGACTCCCTCTTGTCGCGCCAGTTCGGCGAGAATCATCATCCCCGCCAGGAAGAGATAAACATCCATTCCCCGTTCCACCGCATGCCCCGCCTCGCGCAGTGAAATTAAGCTGGCAATGACAAGAAGAATTGCTCCTCCGCAAGGCCAGTACGCTTCCGCGATGCGCCACGGCCGCACGAGCATGCACAGGATACTGGCGAGAGAAATCGCCCAGGTCAGGATTATTGACTCATCAGCGATCGGCATGGATAGAAGACGCTCTTGCGGATTCTAGCTGGCTTTCCGGTGAACAGAAGGCCGGGGTCACACTATGTAAAAATCCCGCCCGGTCTCTCCAAGAATCGGAGAGACATAGGCGGGGCGCCTTCGAAAGTAAAATGAGAAAAGCTTTCTCTCACCTCAACAGCCTAAAACAGGTTCCAGATGAACTGGTTGTAAACCTCATGGTGATACTGGACCTCGGGAGCTTTAACGAACGTTCCGAGGGCCCGTGGGCATCGGTCTGCTGCGACCAGTTTCAGATCGGCATAGCGTCCTTTGACATCTTCCCCCAGGATTTTCGTTATCCATTCCGAATCCTTAAATAGGTCGAGCGCGGAGTAGATGTTGTCCGGCAAATAACGTTCCGCCTGGCGCAGGTTTTTGATTTTTGCCGTGTCGCCGTCCAGTCCACTCTTGAAGATCGAATAAAGCACGAGATAAGGATTCGCATCGGGGGCGACCGAACGAACCTCCACCCGCATGCTCCTATCGTTTCCAATCGGAATCCGGATCATAGAGCCGCGATCAACCGCAGAAGCCTTCAGTTGATTCGGTGCTTCAAAGTGCGGGTCAAGCCGCCGGTAGGCATTGACGCTGGGGTTCAACAGAAGGCAAATGTCAAGACCATGCGTGAGGATGCGATCAACAAATGACCATCCCAGCTTGCTGAGCTTCTCTTCACCTTTTGAATCCCAGAATAAATTCTTGCCGCCCTTGCTCACCGAAACATTGGTATGCATGCCACTCCCGTTGACGCCAACCACCGGTTTGGGCAGGAAGGATGCTGTCATCCCCAAACTTGTCGCAACCTGGCGGCAAATGAGCTTGTAGAGTTGAATCTGGTCGGCCGCTGCCACAACCTCTCCGTATCCGTAGTTGATTTCGAATTGTGAAGGCGCAACCTCAGGGTGGTCCTTTTCATTCTGGAAGCCCATGGCGCGCTGCACTTCCGCGGTTGTATCAATAAACTGGCGCAGCGGATCGCCCGGCAGCGAATGGTAATAGC
>JBOGLB010000324.1:0-2303 GCA_050745965.1 Terriglobales bacterium
TTCCGCGTGGATGCCTTCAACGTGTTCAATCACCCCGTATATGCTTTCAGCGCGAACAACGGGGCTAACGGATGCATTGACTGCCAGGGCGGCAACAATGGAAGAATCACCGCCCTTGAGGGCGGCACCACAATGCGAGAACTACAGTTTGCGATCCGCTTCGACTTCTAGTCCGAACTAGAAGCGGGCAATTTCCCCGGAGGGAGCCCACAACTCCCTCCCAAATTTTTTGCCTTACAATGTGTCGGTGTGAGTGGGTTCCAGGCCTTGAGTTCTCGCTGTTCGCTTCGACCAGACTGCCCCAGATTCCGCAAGAAACGTTCATCGCCGGTTCTGCCCGCGTTGTGCGTACTGCTCCCGGTCTGTGTATTCATCGGCGTTAGCGCACAGGATCGTACAAGAGTCTCCGCCACGGCTTCTTCAAGGGATAGTTCACCGACGCTTGTTCAAGAGCAATATGTCGGCAACGAAGCCTGCGCGAAATGTCACTCTTCTATTTACGAATCCTATAAACAGACGCCCATGGCGCGGGCGAGCGGCCCTGCCATGGAAAACCTGATCCAAGCCGATTTCACGCATCGTCAGTCGGGAGTCCACTATCGCATTTACACCGATGCCGGACGCGCATGGCTAACTTTCGACCGCCAAGGCGACGATCCCATCCACGGAAAACGCGAACTGCTTTACTACATTGGATCAGGCAGGCGCGGACTGACGTATTTGTTCGCTGACGACGGCTTCGTGTTTGAATCGCCGATTAACTGGTATGGCGACAGGCATGTGTGGGACATGACGCCCGCATATCAGCAGGCTAAAGATATACCCCTGAATCTCCCCGCTCATACCAGTTGCCTGCATTGTCATATCAGCGGTATGCGGCCGCCAGTGGATGGGACTGAGAACCGCTATGAAATGCCTCTTCTCTCGCATTCCGGAATTAGCTGTGAGCGCTGCCACGGTCCAGCGGCGGCGCACATAAAAGGTGGGCCCATCGTGAACCCGGTGAAGCTTTCGCCCGAGCGCCGGGACGCAATATGTATGCAGTGCCATATGGAAGGGAAGGTTTCAATCGAGCGCCCGGGGCGGCACGTTTATGACTTTAGACCCGGCGATTCCCTCAGCGACTACATCCGCTATTACGTTCCGGCTGACTCGTCTTCAAAGCTGGGAGCAGTAAGCCAGGTCGAAGCTCTGGTGCAGAGCAAGTGCAAAAGAATGTCGGGCGACGCCATGTCCTGCACGAGTTGTCATGACCCGCATTTTTCTCCTTCCGCTCAAGATCGGGTCGCGTACTTTCGCGGGAGGTGTCTGGCGTGTCACGGCGTCGGATTTGGAGCGAAGCATCACGTCGCGCAGAAGGATTGCACTGTCTGTCACATGCCTTCATCACTGAGTAAGGACGTCGCGCACACGCAGGTGACCGACCACCGCATTCCACGGATACCAACCATCTCACCCCTACCGCTTCCGGATGCGAATATCTCCATCAGCAAGCCCCGGTTGGTGCCGTTTCCAGATTCGCCGGAAGCGGAGGATGATCTTCGAGACCTCGCGTTGGCTTGGGAATCTCTCGCCGACAGTGGCAACGAAGCTGCCAGGCCTCAAGCGCAAACAATGCTGAAACGTTCGGCAGTCAAGTTTCCCGATGATGCGCCTACGCTTTCTGCACTTGGTTACGAGGAACAAATGCACGGCGATATTTCCGGCGCGCGGACCCTATACCAGCGAGCGCTTGCCTCGGACCCCAATCTGATTGACGCCGCCTCGAACCTGGGAGTGATCGAGGCACAGAGCGGAAACTTCTCCGTCGCAATTAAATTGCTGAGCGGCGCATTTAGCCGTGCTCCGGGAAAAAGCGCCGCAGGAATGAACCTGGCCCGCGTATTCTCTGTTGCCGGGAAGCCAGATGACGCCCGCGCGACTATTGTTCGCGTGTTGGAGTTCAATCCGGACCTGCGCGAGGCAAAAAAATTACTTAAAGATTTCGACCGCTTGAAACCCAATGGTGAACCGGGCATCCTCGCCCGTCCTGTTGGCGGAGGACGCCCGGCGCTCCATTAAAGCATTACATGCGCATACAATGTGGGGGTCACGCGAGAGAGTCGCGATGTTTCCAGGCCTTTCTCGGTCTATAAAGGACGCCAATTTTGAAAGACGATTCCAGCGGCGGCGGATGAATGCAACCTTGTGTGCATCACTCTTATTGTTGCCGAAGGCTTTCTGAAGTGATCGGGCGGCGGATCTCCGCATGACTTAAATTTCCTGAAATGTTTCGATGAAACAGTTCTTCCTAATTCTTTTCC
>JBOGLB010000325.1:0-13629 GCA_050745965.1 Terriglobales bacterium
ACCTTACACGGCGTTTAGGAATGTTAGACTCCCCACCATGAGCCCAGAAGAAACAAGTTCCTCAGCCGGGGGGATTGGGGATTCTCGCGAAGCCGCCTCAAGCCACACTCTGAGCGCCGCGCCAGCCCTCTATTTGGTTGGAACTCCCATCGGGAATCTCGAGGACATTACCCTGCGCGCTTTGCGGGTGCTGAAAGAAGTAGATCTCATCGCTTGTGAAGATACTCGCCATACGCAAAAACTTCTCAACCATTACGGAATCACATCGCGGCTGACGAGCTATCACGAGCACAATGAACTCGCGCGGGCGGCGGAACTGATGCGAAAATTGGAGCAAGGCACGCGAATTGCTTTGGTTACGGATGCTGGGATGCCGGGGATTTCCGATCCTGGCTTCCGGTTGGTTTCTGTTGCAATCGAACATCACATACCGGTAATTCCGATTCCTGGCCCTTCCGCCTTTCTTACCGGGCTTGCTGCCAGCGGATTGGCATCCGACTCCTTTCGCTTTCACGGGTTCCTGCCATCGAAGCGCGGCCAAAGACGGCAGATTTTGGAAAGCGTCAACCCGTCTGACCAAACTGATCTCTTCTACGAAGCCCCTCATCGCATTAGAGAATCGCTCGAAGATATCGTGGAAGTTTTGGGGACGAACCGGCAGGTGGTAATCGCACGCGAGCTGACCAAAATTCACGAAGAGTTTTTGCGCGGCACTGCCGGGGAGCTTTTGAACATTCTCATCGCACGCGAAGAAATCAAAGGTGAGATTACCTTGCTGATTGCTGGAGTTGAAAACAGCGAGCAGGGTGTTCCGCCGGTTGCGGTGGTAACAATCCGTAAGCGAGTCGAACAAATCATTGCCGAGGAAAAGCTTGACGAAAAGGCAGCCCTAAAGAAAGTAGCGAAGGAACGCGGAATATCGAAGAGTGAGGCCTACCGCGAACTGCAACGAAGCAAATGACAGTATGGCTTATCCGCCCAGTTGTTTCTTTACCGCTTCGCTGACTTGCTTGCCGTCAACGCGAATGCCCGCGCCGGAGAATCGCGCCATGACGTTTTTCATCACCGTGCCCATATCCTTCATCGTCGGGGCTCCCATTTCCGCTATCACGGCCTTCACACCCGCAACAATCTGTTCTTCGCCGGCTGCCTTTGGCATGTAGGCCTCGATCATCGCGATTTCGGCAGTCTCTTTGTCGGCCAGTTCCTGGCGTCCGCCTTTCGAGAACTGCTCCACGGATTCTTTCCGCTGCTTGATCAATGTGCTCAAAACTTGCAAAGATTCTTGTTCGTCGAGCGGGGCCATCTTTTCAATTTCGCGATTCTTGAGCGCACTTTTTACCATACGCAATGTCGAAAGACGCAGCTCGTCGCGAGCCTTCATGGCGTCGGTAATATCCTTCTGAATTTGTTCGGTTAAGGTCATGGTCGGAATTATAGCGGCAAGAGCGTATGGCAATTTTACCAATAAACTTGCGGAATTATCATCCCTACTGGAAGAGCTTGCGGGGATCATACGGTTTGAGAAACGAATCCCCAAGAAAGGCGTTCCGCGATAAACTATAGCCATTCTCCTCAGAAAGGGACATTCCTAAAATGCTGCTGAAGAACCGTCTTTTTACTCCGGGCCCAACGCCCTTACTTCCCGCCGCGCAGACCGCGATGGCTTCGTTCACCATGCATCACCGTACCGCTGATTTCCGGGCGCTATATACGCGCGTGCTGGCCGACATGAAAGAGTTTATCGGCACCGACAATGATGTGCTTGTGTTGGCATGCTCAGGAACCGGCGTGATGGAAGGCTCCGTGTCAAACCTGACTTCGCCGGGAGATAAAGTGCTCGTACTTACAGCTGGAAAGTTCGGCGAACGCTGGCGCGATCTGGCGAAGGCTTTCGGGTGCACTGTGGAAGTCATCAGCGTGCCGTATGGCGATACTTTTTCGCTCGATGAGATTCGCCAGAAGCTGTCGCCAGATGTCCGAGCTGTGTACGTGCAGGCGACAGAAAGCTCGACCGGCGCGCGCCACGATATCAAGGGCATGGCCAAGCTGGTGCGTGACACCGAAAGCGATACGTTACTCGTGGTTGACGCGATCACCGGACTTGGCACAACTCACTTCGACGTTGACGGCTGGGGGATTGACGTAATCATCGGCGGTTCGCAGAAGGCGTTGATGATTCCGCCAGGGCTGGCTTATTGCGCCATAGGCGAACGTGCGTGGAAGCGCATGGAAACGGCAAAAAATCCTCGCTACTACTTCGATTTTCGCAAAGAGCGAAAGGCGGCGGCCAAGGGAGAATCTTCTTATACTCCGGCTACGTCCTTGTTCGCGGCGTTGGGCGCGGCGCTGGATTTCATACGCCAGATGGGCGAAGGCGACCTCGTAGCCGGTCGCAAGGCCCTGATTGATAACGCCGAACTGGCCGCGGAAATGACTCGGGCAGGCGCGAAGGCGCTCGGACTGAAGTTGTTCACGTCTGCGCCCGGAGCAGCGCTCACCGCCATTGAACCGCCTCCGGGCGTGGATTCAAGCGCAATCGTCAAAGCGTTCAGGGAATCTTTTTCGGCCGTCGTCGCGAATGGACAGGGTGACATGAAGGGTAAGCTGTTCCGCATCGCTCACATCGGCTACTACGATTATCTCGATACGGTCGGAATTCTTGCCGCTCTCGAGCATGTGCTGGCTGGCGTTACCGGCAAACCCGTGCAGTATGGGGCGTCGGTTCGCGCGGCGCAGGAAGTTTTTGCTCGCAGCTTGAATGAGAATGTGCCGGTCGAGGCGGGAGCGGCCCGGTAGGGAGGAGTTTCAGAGACAAAGCTTTGAAGGGGCACGGCTTCAGCCGTGCCGACCATCGAATTCAAAGGACTGTTCGCATGCCTGAAGGCATGCCCATTCAAAGGCACGCGCTAGACGGAGTTTTCCGCAGCTCTAAAGAAAGACACGCCCCATGGAGGAACTATGCGCTTGAGCAGAAGTGCGGCACTCGCATTCTCGATTTTGATGGTTGCCAGCGGCGTTTCGAAGGCTGATTTCAAGTACACCCAATCGAGCAAAATTACGGGCGGGACCTTGATGAAGATGACCAAGGCTTTGGGAGTGTTCAGCAAGAGTGCTCGCCAGATTAATGAGCCGCAGCTCAGCACCATCATGGTGAGAGGTAATCGGATGCGTTCCGAGCACTCCGACGGAACGGTCCAGGTTATTGATCTTGATGGGCGCCGCTTTATCAACATTGATACCGTCCACAAAGCCTATTCCACGATGACCTTTGAGGAATTCAGGACGGCTCTGCAAAATGCGCAACAGCGGGCCAAAGAAGAACAGGAAAAGGCGGTTGAGAAGCATCCCGAAGCGTCGAATATAAAAATCACTCCGAAGCTTCATAGCGAAGCCACGGGTGCAACGCGCACCATACTCGATTTGCCGACAAAGGAAATGAAGTGGCAGATAGAAATGCAGATTGAATCCACCGATCCGAAAGTTCAGGAGAAGGCCCAGAGCGCGTCCATGACAATGAATTCCGACGCGTGGATCGCTCCTGAGGTTCCGGGCTACGACGAGGTCAGGCAATTTTATGTGCGCATGGCAAAGCAACTCGACTGGCTGCCCAGCACCATGGGAAGCATGATGGGGATGAACCCGCAGATGGGACCGGCCATGCAGGAATTTCAGAAGAACCTTGCCACGGTTAAAGGCATGCCTTTACTGCAAAACGTCAGCTTCGGAATGAGCGCCACCGGCGTTCCACAAAATACTTCCGCGACCACGCAGCAGCCTCCTCCCCCGCCGCCGTCTGACGATCAAGCTTCAGTCCCAACCAGTGCGCGCGACGCTATCAGCAAAGGCTTCGGTGGGGCGTTTGGAGGTTTCAGAAAGAAAAAGAAAAAGCAGGATCAGGATCAGGATGCTCAAGCCCCTCCCAGCGACGGCTCGCAACAGCCAACATCCGCAAGCGCGTCTCTGATGGAAATGCAAATCGAGGTGACGGGGTACTCTACCAGCCCCGTAGATAGGGATCTTTTCGATATACCTGCGGGATATAGCCAGGTGCAGCAGGATCCGAACCAGGTATTTGGAGGGGCGCGGAAGCAGTGACCCGTCCACCCCGCTCATGTACAGGTAAGACAGATCGCCAGTCGCGGTTAATTTACTGTGAAGTTAATGGTGTTTGAGTTCGTCCCGTAAATGTTGCCGGCAGAATTCACGTACACTTGCTTGGTGCCGGAAGTGTTGATCGCTGAGGGTGGTATCGCGGCCATCAACTGGCTTGGCGTCACAAAGGTCGTGGCCTCAGCTGTGCCTCCGAAGTAAACGATTGAGTTGGTGGCGAACGATGTGCCATTGACGGTCATGGTGAATCCCGGCCCTCCGGCGGTGGCGCTGGCCGGTGCAAGTGCGGAAATAACGGCTGCGGCTCCGCCACCCATTCCGCCCGTTTGGGAATTGTATTTGGACCCGTATCCGCAACCGAGCGCGAAAAGTGTAAACAGAAGAACACAAGTAAGTTTCATAAATATTCTCCAAATTAGAGAGTGATGGCCGCAATTGCTCCGAGAGAAAAGCTTAAAAGTTCCACTTGAAACAGGTGTCAGATGCGTGTCACTTTCTTGTCATGCTTTGGCGTCCTGCTGCTGTTCTTCGAACGGTGTTGGCAGAATAACTACCAGTTAACTATCTAGATAAAGGAACTCATTCATCATGAAAATTGTTGTTGCCGAAAAAATGTCCGCTTCCGCGGTAAATCTTTTGCGCGAGCCCGATTGGACCGTCATCACCCCCGAGCAACTGGACGGTAATTTAGCGGCGCAACTGGAGTCGGCGGATGCTCTCATCGTGCGATCGGCCGTACAGGTTGACGCTGCGTTGCTGGCGAACGCTCACAAGCTCCGCGTGGTTGGGCGCGCCGGAGTTGGCGTGGACAACATTGAACTGGAAGCGGCGACCCGCAAGGGTATCGCCGTCATGAATACTCCCGGGGCCAATGCCGTTGCGGTCGCCGAATACACACTTGGAGTAATGCTGGCGATGGCCCGCTTTACCTGCCGCGCTAATGAACTGATGCACGCGGGAAAATGGGAAAAGAAATCTCTTCAAGGCTCAGAACTGCGTGGAAAAACCATTGGAATCGTAGGCTTGGGAAAAATCGGGATGGAAGTGGCGAAACGAGCGCGCGTCTTCGGCATGGAGGTGATGGGACACGATCCCTACGTCTCGGCGGCAGTCGCAAAGGAGAACTCCGTCCGCACCGCGACTTTGGACGAACTCTACGCCTCCGCGGACTATTTAACCCTCCACGTCGGTCTGACCCCGCAAACGACGGGGATGATCAATGCCGATTCGATTAAGAAAATGAAGCGCGGAGTGCGCCTGGTGAACTGCGCGCGCGGAGAACTGGTGAACGAACCCGATCTCGTCGAAGCGTTGAAACAGGGTCAAGTGGCCGCTTCGGCATTAGATGTCTTTGCGGAAGAGCCGCTTAAGAATTCTCCGTTCACCTCGATGGAGAGTGTGATTCTCACGCCTCACATCGGCGGTTCAACGAACGAGGCACAGGAAGCGGTGGGCCGGCAGATTGCCATGCAAGTTAAGGAGTATCTGAAGCATGGCGTAATCCAAAATGCCGTGAATGTTCCTTCCGTGTCGCACGAAGAGTACCAAGAGTTGCAGCCTTACATCGCCCTCGCAGAGCGGCTGGGCTCATTCCTCGCGCAAATCAGCTCGGGCGCGATGGAAAAGATTTCGCTGAGTTACAGCGGGCACATTGCGGAGTGGAAGACCGAGCTTATCCGCAATGCCGCCATCAAGGGGATTCTGAATGACACACTTGAAGAGAAGGCGAACCTGGTAAATGCCGCAACCATAGCCGCATCGCGCGGACTGCGGGTTGAAGAAACGCTCAAGCCCAAGGCTTCGAAGGGAGGGGCCGGCAGCGTGCTTTCCGTCCAGATTGACGCCCAAGGTGAAGAACACATCGTGAAAGGCGCCGTCCTAAGGGAAAACACGCCGCGACTGTTGCATGTGGATGGAATTGACGTTGAGGCACCGCTCGAGCCCAATCTGATTTATATGCGGAATCAGGATGTGCCCGGAGTCATCGGCAAAGTGGGCACGGTGCTCGGCGCGCACAATCTAAACATTGCCAATTTCTCGCTTGGCCGCCGGACGACTGGCGTGCAGTCCAAAACTCCAGCCGAAGCTATTGCTGTTGTGCACGTGGATAGTCCCGTCCCGCCCGCAGTGCTTTCGGAACTGAAAAAGATTCCAGCGGTGCAGCAAGCGAAGGCCATCCAACTGTTCTAACGGGGATTCGAAAGAGGGTTTGAAAGGGAAGCGGCTTTCAGGCACGGAAAGGGGCTTTCCCGCAGATCGCGGCTGATCCCGGCAGCTAAAGCCGGCATTGAGAACGAGAGGGTTATCGCAGCGGTAAACCGCGCGCCACCCAAGAACAAACGAGGATACTGGATGCTCAAGAAATCGGCTTTGGCTGCTCTGGCATTGCTGTTGCTGACCTCGGCGGCGTTTTGTCAGGAGGGCGGCCACTTCGATGTGAGTCTCAACTTCGCGGGAATATTGCCCAAGCAAGCCAGCGGCAACGGCATAGTGCAGGCTCCCACCAAATCCGCGGCATTCCTGGCAACTGCACGGTGGCGTTTCAATGCGAGACATTCCGTTGAAGCGAACTACGCGCGCGGAAATGATTCGCAAATTTATACAACTCAAAATGTTTTTCGGATTCAATCCAATATCACCGAATTGAGTGGGGCGTACGTTTTCACTCCCATCGAAACACCGAGGTTAGAGCCGTTCGTTTTCGGCGGCGCGGGGGCGCTGGTATTCAATCCCTTCAATACCTTCATCAATACGATTCAGACGCCGATAGCTTCGGTGAGGCAGACTGAATTCGCGGTGCTGTATGGAGGTGGAGTGGATTACAAGTTTCTCTCCAACATTCGAGGCTTCAAAGGATCTGATCTCGTGCCGTATGTCGCTTTGAGATTTCAATACCGCGGACTTTTCTACAAAGCGCCAAGCTTCAAGAATCCCACGCTGTTTACCGGGGGCAGAGGACATTTGGCAGAAGCAGCGATTGGGCTGGTAATTAAATTCTGAGTTCTACGAATTCAGCGCGGCTTTGCGCAATTTGCGGCTCTCCGCCAGCAGCGCCATTGAGTGCATCAGATTTTGCAGAGTGACAATCCCAACCAGACGCTGATCTTCCACAATCGGAATTATGCTGAGGTTCCTCGCGGTCAATTTTCGAAACGCTGAGGCCAGCGATTCTTTCTTTTGAGCAACTTCGAAAATGCGATTCATTACGGCCTGCACATAGCCATTTCCTTCGACGCGTAGAACTTGCAGAATTTTTTGCCTGGAAATCACTCCCACCATGTCACTGCCGCGGATCACCGGAAAATCGTCCTGAAGGGAATGAACTGCTTTTTCGAGCGCATCTTCGAGCGTGTCGGCTGGGGAAAGCGTGGCGAAGTCGGTGAGCATAATATCTTCCAGCCGCACAGTTTCAAGAACAGATTGAAAGACGGCGGAACGCTCTTCCAGTTGCGCAGCCAGGAACAGGAAGAAGCCAATCAGGGTCAGCCAGATGTTCCAAAGCATGCCGGTAAGCATGAAAAGGGTGGCGAAGGCTTGACCAATGGTCACGGCACGCTTGGTGGCGCTAACTGAATCCATTTGGCGAGTGAACAGCGCTCGCAGCACGCGGCCGCCGTCCATGGGATATGCGGGCAATAGATTGAATGCCGCCAATAAAAAATTGGCCCAGACAAAACTGCGGGCAAGGTTGCTCGAATGAACGTAAGGACGTCCCCACAAATTAATTTCGGGCGATATGAAGTGAAGAACGGCGGCGGCGAGTACCGCAAGCGCGAGATTCACCAATGGGCCCGCAAGAGCAATGCGACTCTCCCTTTTCCATATTTGCAATTTTGGATCTGGGCTTTGCTGAGTCTCATCGAGCAAGGTGACTCCGCCGATGGGCAGCAAAATAATAGCTTTGGCCTGAACTCCCAGGCGTTTGGCGATGAGGGCGTGTCCTAGTTCGTGCAGAATTACGCAAGCGAAGATTATGCCAACTAAGGCGAAACTTCGGCCCGGATTAACCGTGCTGGGGGGGGCCGACTCGGTGAGGACCACAAAAATAAGAAGGAAAACGAAGCTGAGATGAATTCGGATTTCCACTCCGAAAATGCGTCCCGCCGAAATAGACCAATTTCTCATAATCGAAATGCCGCCGGCTTTGCTGCGTCCATTCTATATATTTAGACGACGCCGCGTACCGCCGGGTTGCGGCGATCCCAATCGAAAGTGTGTGGCACACGGTTTGCGCGTGGGGGGCGAATGAGAGTGATTGCTGGAAAATTCCGCAGCCGTGCGCTTCACTCCGCGCCGGGAAACTCGCTGCGCCCAACGGCCGATCGGTTGCGCGAAACGCTGTTCAACGTGCTTACCGCCGGAAATCCCACGGCTCTTGAAGGAACCATTTGGATTGATCTGTACGCGGGCACTGGCGCTGTGGGAATCGAAGCCATAAGCCGGGGAGCACAGACAGTTTACTTCGTGGACGCTGCCGCGCCGGCTGCCGATCTGATTCGCCGAAACTTGCGCTCGCTGGGAATTGGCACTGGCTTCGAGGTTATAAAGGAGAATGCGGCGCGGGCATTGAATGCTCTGCAAGCGCGGAGCATAGCTGTGGATTTTGTTTTTCTCGACCCGCCCTACGAACTTGCGGAAGAATATCAAAAGACATTAGAAAATCTCTCGAAATCATCGCTGTGGAAGCCTGAGAGTATTGTCATCGCAGAACACTTAAAAAAGGCTGATCCCGGAGAGGCGTTTGGGAGCTTAGGGCGCTACCGGAGATTGGAACAAGGTGATGCCGCCTTGAGCTTCTATCGCAAAAAATCAACACCAAGCCACAGTATTGTTGCCTGAATAAGCGCATTCGAACTTTAGTGCATCTTTCGGCGGGCAATTCTGGAAAGTGACCGGACGTAATCTGCCATAGTTTTCGGGATAGCTTTGTTATAGACAAACTGCCCTTCGCGGCGACATTCGATGAGGCCGGCGTCGGCGAGAGTTTTAAGATGATGCGAGACGGTGGCGGGCGTAACTCCATGCAGAGATGCGACCTCTCCGCAGTTCATCTGATCCCGCGAGGCGATGGCTTCAAAAATCAACAGACGCGTCTGGTCGCCTAAGGCTTTGGAAATTCGTTCGATTTGCGCGAGATCCATAGTTTTTTGCATTGTCACTGCTGGGATCCTTCTCCTCAGAAACCTCCTACACAAATTAGATGCGACTTATTAGTTAGACACTCATCTAAATGTTTAAGCAAGGCATTCTGACGGATGCCTCGCCAATGAAGATCCGCATAGGAGAGCATATATGAAGAGACTTGAAGGCAAAATCGCAGTCGTTACCGGAGGAAACAGTGGAATAGGACTAGCCACGGCGCAGCGGTTCCGCGAAGAAGGTGCGCGCGTCGCCATATCCGGCCGCAGCCAAAAGACTCTGGACGAAGCGGCGAAACTTCTCGGCAAAGATGCGCTGGTGGTGCAGGCGGACGTCTCAAAATTGGCGGACGCTGACAAATTATTCTCGGCGGTCGCGCAACGGTTTGGCAAGATTGATGTGTTGTTCGTGAATGCAGGCATCGCTAAATTTCTTCCCGTGGAATCGGTTTCCGAAGAGCATTACGACGAGATGTTCGATATCAATACCAAGGGCGCATATTTCACCATTCAGAGGGCGCTGCCGCATTTGAACGATGGAGCGTCAATCATTCTGAATAGCAGCGTGGTAAGCCACAAGGGTCCGCCAATGGGATCGGTGTATGCCGCCACCAAGGCCGCTTTACGGTCGTTTACCAGGTCGCTGGCGGCGGCGCTGGTTGACCGGAAGATTCGCGTGAACGCAGTGGCGCCGGGTCCAATTGAAACTCCGATCTTTGGACGGACCGGACTCCCCAAGGAAGCGCTCGACGGATTGGCAGCCCAGATCCTCGCCTCGGTTCCGATGAAGCGTTTTGGAAAACCTGAAGAAGTGGCGGGCGCCGTCGCTTTCCTGGCCTCTTCGGATGCTTCCTACATCACCGGAGTGGAGCTCGCCGTGGACGGCGGAAGCGGAGAGGTGTAAGGGACTTCTCCAGGTGCGGGTGCCCCAGGTCTCGCTGCATTTGCGAGACCTGGATTTGGAAGATGCGCAGTGATCCGGTTGCTGAATCCCGCGCGGCTCCTATAGAATCTAATGACTCAATCGAAAGGTTTAAGATCATGAAAGCAGCTATTCATCCCGCTTATAACGAAATTCTGGTCAAATGCGCGTGCGGGCACGCCTTTAAAACCCGCTCGACCCACAAGGGTGACATCCATGTGGAAATTTGCTCGAACTGCCATCCGTTTTTCACGGGGAAGCAGAAGTTGCTGGATACCGCGGGCCGCGTTGAGCGCTTCCGCCGCAAATACGCCAAGACGGAGCCGGCGAAGCCTGTAGCGACAGCAAAGAAGTAAGTTTCAGTCAATTGAGTCGCCTAAAAGCCTCCTTTCAGCGAGGCTTTTCTTTTTGGGAGGGGCTAAGATAACCAAGTGCGGAAATACTTCGACAATTCTGTAAGCCTCGCGGGCGAGGGCGCCCGCACCACACGATCCGTCCCGGAGACTCTGTTGATCGGCGACGTGCTGATTTCGCCTGCGACCGTGCTTGCCCCCATGGCAGGGGTGACGGACACCGTTTTCCGGCGATTCATCCGCAATCTTGGCGGGTGCGGGTTGATCATGACAGAGTTCACTTCGGCGGATGGAGTGCTTCGCGCCAAAGACCAAAAAGCCAAGCGCTATTTGCATTTTTACGAGGACGAGCATCAGATTTCGGCGCAGCTCTTTGGAAGCAATCCGCAAGTAATGGCTGATGCCGCACGCATGGTTGAAGACCTCGGTTTCGATCTGGTGGATTTGAATTTGGGGTGTCCGGCGAAAAAAGTTGTGAAGTGCAATGGCGGCTCCGGGCTGCTGCGGGACTTGCCCGCGATTCGCGAGATTTTCGAAGCGACTCGCGCCGCGGTGAAGATTCCATTTACCGTGAAGTTTCGCGCCGGGTGGAATGACGAAAATATTATTTGCGTCGAACTGGCCAAGATGGCCGAGGATTGTGGATTGAACGCCGTCGCTCTCCATGCCCGCACCCGCGAGCAGGGATATGCAGGTCCGGCGCGCTGGGAGTGGATTGAGGAAATTAAGCAGTCAGTAAAAATTCCAGTAATTGGCAATGGAGATATCCGAACGCCGCAGGATGCCTGCGCGATGATCGAACGAACCGGATGCGACGCGGTAATGATCGGACGGACGGCGCCGTCGAATCCGTGGATCTTCCGGCAGATCGCGCAGTACACGGCATGGCTGAGTGCTAACGTTCAGGACAGTTCTGGCGAGAACGGCACAAAACCTTACGATGAGCCTGCGGAGGCAGACCGGTACCAGATGATTCATACCTACTTCCGGATGTTGGTTGAAGAAGAATTGCCGGATGCACAGGGCAAGATGAAACAGTTCGCCTCATGGTTCACGCACGGCGTCCCTGGCGGAGCCGGATTGCGTAAGGCAATTTACGAATCGAAAACCGCTCCGGAAATTCTGCTTCGGGTGGAAGAGTTTTTCTCGCCGGTATTGCAACCGGCGTAGTTATGCGGGCAGTCGTTTAGCCTGGCGCTGCGGGACGGCACGCAGTGGCCCGGTTCCGGACGGTGGTTTCCGTACTCCTTCGAGCAATTCCCTGAGAACGATGGCATTGTTATGCTGCTCGTCTTTGGAAGCGAACAGCAGTGTCAACCGCTTTCGTTGAGATGCCAACCGGTAGAGCTCGCTCAAAGCCGCCGTGGCCTCGGGCTGGCGAAGTTCTTTGCAATATTCTTTGCGAAACTTCGGCCACGACTCGGGATGCTCGTGAAACAACTTGCGCAATTTGTCCGACGGAGCCAGATCTTTCAGCCATGCCTGCAACGCGGCTCGGTCTTTTGAGACTCCGCGAGGCCACAGCCGGTCAACCAGAACGCGCGTTCCGTCGGCCTGAGTTGCCTTTTCGTAGATTCGTTTGGTTCGAATTTGTGTCGGGAGCATGGGCGTTGTTGGTAATTATTGTACGTCCACGGCATCACTAGGAATGGCACATTGGTATCATTTCGTGTACTCATGGGATTCCCTACTTCGTTCTCTCGCCCGACAGTGTTGAGTTTCTCTAGAAACATATTTCTTTCTTTTTGCCTGGGAAGCTTATTGCTTCTCAATCTCGCGGGATGCGAGACCGAGCGGCGAAAGAGCGATGCTGAGTTGGGACTGAATTCTCAGCAGGCAGCGGGACGGCGAGTCTATGACGGTTATTGCGACCGCTGCCACAATGCATATTCTTCACGGGACAGGCGCGGACCGAGTTTGCAGCACATGTTCAAAAAGCAATACCTGGAAGACAGCGGATTGCCTGCCAATGACGATCGCGTTACGGAAATTATTTTGACGGGACGGGACAAGATGCCGGGCTTTGGCCAAGCTCTTGATCAGCAGCAAGTGGACGATCTGCTGGCGTATCTGCACACGTTGTAGAGACGTAGCTCGCTAGGCCTTCCGCGGGCAGAAATTAGAGACGCAGCAAGCCGCGTCTCTGCCATAGTTTATTTTTTAATACTTCGGCATTTTGGGATCAATGCGGTCCGCCCAAGCGAGAATTCCTCCAGTCAAATTGTGAACTTTGCGGAAGCCTGACTGGCGCAGAAAGTCTACCGCCTTTGCGCTGCGCGCTCCAGACCGGCAATGGGCTACGATCTCGCGGCTGGTATCGAGTTCATTGACTCGATTCGGCAGATCGCCGAGAGGAATCAAGTGTCCGCCAATGTTGCAGATTTGATATTCGTGCGGTTCGCGAACGTCGAGCACATAAATGTCTTCGCCCGCGTCGAGCCTGCGCTTCAGTTCTTCCACCTGCATGTCGGAACTGGTTGGCTGCACTACTTGCTCCTCGCCGCGGATTCCGCAGAACTCTTCGTAGTCTATTAGCTTCGTGATGGTCGGATTTTTCCCGCATACGGGACAATCCGGGTTCTTGCGTAATTTCAACTCGCGGAATTTCATTCCGAGCGCATCAATGAGCAACAAGCGTCCGATCAGAGGCTCGCCTTTGCCGAGGATCAGTTTGATAACTTCTGTTGCCTGAATCACGCCGACCAGGCCCGGAAGAATTCCGAGCACTCCGCCTTCGGCGCAGGAAGGAACCAATCCAGGCGGGGGCGGTTCGGGATAAAGGCAGCGATAGCACGGGCCGTCTTTGGTTGCGAAGACGCTGGCCTGGCCTTCGAAGCGAAAGATTGATCCGTAAACGTTAGGCTTGCCGGTAATCACACACGCGTCGTTGACCAAATATCGCGTGGGGAAATTGTCGGTGCCGTCGGCGATGATGTCGAAGTCGCGAAACAATTCCATCGCATTCGAACTGTTCAACATGGTGTCGAATGTGCGCAGGTTCAAGAACGGGTTGATTCCTTTCAGCTTGTCGGCGGCGGAGTCGAGCTTTTTGCGGCCCACATCGGCGGTTGAATGGATGATCTGCCGCTGCAGGTTGGTGTAG
>JBOGLB010000326.1:0-4584 GCA_050745965.1 Terriglobales bacterium
CGCCCGGGAAAAAGACCTGGTGAACGAGAGAACGAACCTGGTCTTGTCCAAAGCGTCTAACGTTCCAAAGTGCAGGATCACAGCTGCTTTCTTTTTCTCTTCCGTCCGCCCCGGTACTGAAACCCTCGTAGCCGAACATTGTGTCGAGGACGCTCGCACTGCTCATAATCGGTCACCCAGTAGTTTGAAAATTGGCAAAATCGTTCTGTAACTTTTATCCATCCAGTTCAAATTGTTAAGTCGCTTTCCCCGGCAACGAAGCGAGCACTGGCGAACCTAGATAGGCCGTCACTTCTTCAGGAGTCCTAAATCCTGGCGCCAAATAATCTGCGGTAAATGCCAACCCTGTGCTCACGGTTCCTCCCAAAAGCAGGCCCACAGCTCCAAACATCCATAAGGACCAAATTGGCAATGCGGGGACACGAGGTTTCTGGGCAATAGCTACGTTGAGGATTCCACCCTGATCGAGCGCGTCCCCAATCCTCGCTTCTTCCCGTTTATTTATGTAGAGAAGGTATTTGTCCTCTGCCGCGTCCAGGCTCCGGACGAGTTGCTCCTGTTCGATCGCCTGGTCACCGAGTTGTTGAGCGGAGTCCCGGTACTGGGTCACGACGGTCTCGGAAGCATTTGCTCGAGCTTCAAGTGCGCCGATTTCAACGCGGCTCTTCAGGAGTTCCGCGCGGCTCCATTGGCTCTCAGGATCTGGTTGAGTAGTGACGTCGCGAACTGGAGATTGATCTTCGGCTGCAATCGCAGCCTTCGTTTCCGAGATTTCCTTGTCCACTTCCTCAACCACCCGGTATGAAGGCTGGAACTTGCTGAGGAGATCGGTGCGCTTCAATCCCAACTCCAGCAACTTCACCTTCAGTTGACCCAGTAATTGGGGATTGTCCGAGCTCCGAATGACGGTTGTTGCACGTTCCGGCAGCACTTTCAGGCTGGCTTCGAGAGCGCGGACTCGCTGCCGTGCCTCGGCGAGAGCGACGGCGGTTTCGCGATAGCTCGCGTCCGCGTCACTCAGCCTCTTCAATGCGGCGTCGCGCTCCAGCGATGCCGAAACCACTCCCTGCATTTGAGTGAAATCCATAAGCCGGGATTCCGCTTGCTGAAGGTCGCGCCGAGACTCAAGCACTTGCTGCTCGAAGAAATTGAATTGCCCCGATGGCCTTCGTATCTGCTGATGTTTTCCGAGGTAGGCCGTGGCAAGACAGCGCAGAACAGAGGCTGCCCGTTGAGGATTGGAAGAATCGTAAGTGACGGTGATGAGCGCGGACTTCTTCGCTGCCTCTACATTGATCTGTTTAGCCAGCCGGCGTACCGAGTGTGCCATTCTGATCTCATCACTGCCACCCAGCCTCCAAGGCATTCTCCATCCCGAAAGCAGTCCTGAATTCGCTACCACCTCGCGCAGGATGTCCTGATCCTGCATCAGTTCCACTTCGGAATTCAGTTCTTCTTCGGTGACTTGTTCGTCTTCGATAAGAGGCGATTGCGTTGGTGTAGGCGTCAGGATCGGGTCAATCCGCCCTTTACGCACCAGGATCTTCATTTCCGCTTGATAGGAGGGGAAGAATATGCCCCAAGAAAAAATCATAAGAAAGATGAGCGCGAAAGAGGTCAGCCACACCCTTCTCTGGCGGAAAAAAATCGCCACCACATCGCGCAAGCTTGGAGAAGGAGTCCATGACGCTCTCGGAATCACTATCAGATCTTCGGCCATAGTCGTTCCAGATCGCTGTTCTTGTCAGGCGGGTTCAGGTTGGGATACTTGCCTTCCGGTTCCGGATAGTCGTGAACTGTATATTTCCTGCAAGGATCTAAAATTTTGCCGGCGCGGAGTAAAGGCTCATGTCTGACGTCGGCAGGAATCTTTTTATTTTCGAAATTGTGTTTTGGGGCACGAATACAAAATCTCCCGGCATGATTTGAATGTCCTCTCCCAAATTTCTAGACTTGAGCATGGACTTCACGTTTAACAAGTGCGACTCAACGATTTCAGAGGTCACCCGCCGAAAAAGCACGACTTGAGAATGTTTTGATCGCTCGGTAAAACCACCCGCGAGCGCGACTGCTTCTGTGAGCGTGATCTCAGCCCGCAAATCATATTTTCCCGGGCGACCAACCTCGCCTCCGGCAATGAAATACGGACGTTCAAAATCTCTCAAGAAAATGTTGATTTCAGGATCGCGAAGCACAGGAAGGTAAGCGTTGCGGATTGCCTGGCTCACTTCAGGAACTCTCATTCCCTCGACATATATTTCGTCCAATCCTTTTAGGGCGATGAAACCGTCCGGTAGCACGCTGACGACTTGATCGAATTCTGGCTCAAAAGCGAACTTGATGTCGAGAACGTCACTCTTATGCAACCGGTAAAGCGGATTGCGTTCCCCCGTCAGGGCTGGACTCCATGAGTTCGGACTCCCTTTGCCATCCGCCCCTCCGGATTTTGTGGTCTGCGCCAGCCCAGAATCCGCCCCAGCCAATGCCGGCTGCGATTCCTGTGCGAAGGCCACTGCCGGAGCCTGGGAGAGTATTCCGCAGGCAAGAGCGAGAATTAAAGTTTGTAACCCGAGATTAATTTTAGTTTTCACTCAGATCGTGGGGCTGGATCGTTTGCTCTAGCTGCAATCTAGTCGGCTGCGCATTTGCCAACAAGACATGGGAAGTTCTGTCCACAAAGGTGGATGATGCAGCCGAAGATCAGATCGCACACGCGTTCCGCGAAAGCGAGCCTGGATCGGGGCTTTGAAGCTTTCCGAAGAGGCTTTGCCGGGAAGAGTAAATGGAGGATTGCGGGTTGAATCCATCTTCTCCCGTAGCCCACCCAAAAGAGGTCTTGCGGTTACGAATGATGAGAAGTACCGCCAAGCGGCTTCTACGCGAGTTCCGCGATTTTCGTCAAAACCACGGGAGGTTTGTCACTAGTGGCAGCCTCGCATCCCCGGGTATTGAGCCCCAGTTTTCCACTCCGGGCAGCACAATTTCACCGGTTGCCATATCACAGAATTCCACCCCGCATGCATGTACGATGACGACTCAATTCCATGAGAACCAAAGCCAGTTCGCCTCGCCGTCAACCCGAAATCATCGGGTTGCTGGTTGCCGATTCCAATCAAATGCAATCCCAACTACTGGTGAATGCGCTGCGCCGTCGTCCTGAATTCGCCGTCTCATCCTGCCCGATGAACATCGAGGCGGTTCTCGACACCGTCGCGTCCGGGCGAGTGCATGTCGCCATCTTGAATCTGGAACATCCGAGAGATAGCTTCCCGGACATGGCGCTGGTTCGCAGGCTCCATATCGCGCATTCGGGCATTCCCAAGATTTTGTTGCTGGACGCCTATAACCGCGAAATTGTAGTCAGCGCCTTTCGATCCGGGGCCAAGGGCATTTTCTGTTTCTCCGACTATCCTTTTCGGTTGCTCTGCAAGTGCATTCGTTGTGTTCACAGTGGCCAGATATGGGCCAATACTGAACAGTTGCAACACCTTATTCAGGAAGTGACTCAAGTTCCATCGTTGCGCACGGTGAATGCCATGGGACTGAAGCTGCTCACTCCTCGGGAAGAACAGGTGGTAGCCCTTGTGGCGGACGGGCTCAGTAATCGTGAGGCCGCCCGTGAACTGAGCCTCACTGAAAACACAGTTAAGAAATATCTTTTTCATATCTTTGACAAGTTAGGCATTTCGAGCCGGGTCGAACTTGTGCTCTTCGCCGTTAGTCATGGCGAACCGCGGGAGGCAGAATGGGTGGCGGGCAATCAGCAGAATGCCTTCTAAGAAGAAGAGATCCTTCATTTCAAATCTCCAAATCTTGCAGTCGCAGAGGTAAAATGGTCGTTAAGAACGATCGCGAAATTGCGGGACGAAAGGCGGGGAACCATGCGCGAAGGAAAATACGACCCATCAGATTTGAGCGGGCAGGGCAGTCATGTCGGAACGGCAATTACGTTCCTCTTAATTGGCTTGGGAACGGGCGCGATACTTGGTTTTCTTTACGCCCCAAAAACTGGAAAACAGGTTCGGAAGGAATTGCGCCGCCAATTCGAGTCGGCCAGAGGAACCTTGGACGACTGGACGGGCGATGCTAAGGACCTCGCTGAAGAAGCTCTAGAGCGAGGAGTGGAGCTTGCCGAGGAATTCAGAGAAAAAGTGGGACCAGTGCTTGATCACATCCGCCGCGGCTGATTCGCTGCACGCCGGAAAACTTAGGCGCTTGGCTGCTCGCTCACGAAAAGACCGGCGCACTCTACGGTGTGATGATTCTTCCGTGTGCTTCCGCCGATGTGGCGATATCCGACTGCTTCTCTGGAAACTGTGAGGATAGAAAATCCAAAAATGCCCGCGACTTTGGGCGTCCCGAAGTCCTGCTGTAAGCTACGCGAAGGAGAAAAACCAGCGCCCGCAATACCTCGGAATCGTGCAGGCGTGAGTATCCAGCATGCTTTTGCTCCGCCTCCCTAAATTCTTTGATCATATTCTGAATTTCCGATGCAACTGCATGCCGTCCCGTTCCACCTATAGGGGCTTCATAGTGAAGACCGGAGTTAACCAGCGTATCGTAGGTTTTGGCTACCGCCTCGAG
>JBOGLB010000327.1:0-5191 GCA_050745965.1 Terriglobales bacterium
GTTGAGTGTTACGCACGGTTTCGAAGCGGCAGGCGCTGAACCATTGGAAGTGGAGTTGGAAAAGTTCCTCAGCGTTTTCCGAGGCCGCAAAACTCCCATCAAAAGCGCGCTCTTGAACCAAACTTTATTGAGCGGCGTGGGAAATATCTATGCCGACGAGGCTTTATTTCGAGCCGGCGTGAGGCCGCGTCGCCGAGCCGCGTCTCTCACCAAAGCAGAATTACAAAGGCTGTTCCTCTCACTTAAAGCAGTATTGAACGAAGCCATCGTGGCCGGCGGGTCTTCAGTCTCTGATTATGTGAACGCTAACGGCGAAGCGGGATTGTTCCAACTACAGCATCGGGTTTATGGCCGAGAGAAAAAGCCGTGCCTGATCTGCAAGACCCCAATCAAGCGAATTGTGATCGCAGGCCGCAGCAGCCACTACTGCCCCCAATGTCAAAGATGATGCAAGCTGGAGGTCGCGCACCCATCGCGCTTCCTTATTGCACAGAGTGATACTCTAGGAATCTTGATGCCTAACTTTTCCATTGGGGTTGATCTGGGCGGCACCAACCTTCGCATTGCGGCGGTTGATGAGAACGGAACGCTACTAGAAAAGGTAACACTTGGTACTGGTGTTTCCCGGGGCCGCGCACGAGTTATTCAGGATATGTGTGACGCCATCCATCGTTTGACCACGCAATACGAGAAAAAATCGTCGCTGGCGGGAGTTGGCATTGGGATTCCCGGGATCATTGACCTTCAAACTGGAGTGATGCGTGAGTCGCCAAATCTTCCTGGCTGGGCGGGCGCACCCGTCAAAGCCGAGATTGAAAAATGTCTTGGGTTTCGCGCAATCATAGAAAATGACGCGAACGTAGCCGCCTTGGGCGAGAAATGGCTCGGGGCAGGGAAGCATGTGAATCACCTGGCGATATTGACTCTAGGCACCGGCGTCGGCGGCGGATTGGTACTGAATGGCCGTATATGGTCTGGCATGACCGGAATGGCAGGCGAGGCCGGGCACACCACTGTGGAACCAAATGGCGTGAAATGTGGCTGCGGTAACCGCGGATGCCTTGAGCAGTATGCTTCAGCCACTGCGATAATGCGAATGGCGAAAGTAGCGGTAGCGGCTGGCGCACCCGGCCTTCGGCTAGCCGCCGGCGCTGATGCAGAATTTAGCGCGAGAGCAATTTACAACCTCGCAATCCAAGGCGATCAGGATGCCAAAAAAATATTCAATGAGGTAGGCCGTTGCATTGGGATTGTTTTGGCTAGTTTGGTGAATGTGTTAAATCTTCCCATGTATGTCATCGGCGGCGGAGTTTCCAGTGCATGGGAGGCGTTTGCGCCGGCAATTTTCGAGGAGTTACGGCGGCGTTCGATGGTTTACGCGGCGACTGCTCCGGATTCATCGGCCGAGATAACGGGAGCTTCCGCAAAGGTCGAGTCAACCGGACCGGCCAGGACAATCGTTACGCGAGCGCTTCTTGGCAGCGATGCCGGATTGTATGGGGCAGCGAGGCTTCCGATGGTGATGGGCTCGTGATTACCTGGCGGCGGATTTCAATCGCGAGACTTCTTGCGGAGTTAAACGGCGAAATTTGCCGGGATGAACATCGAGTTCCAGCGGTCCGTAACGCACTCTCTTAATTTTTTCCACGTGGTGCCCAATCTCTTCGAACATGCGCCGAATCTGACGATTCCGGCCTTCAGTCAACGTGACCTCATACCATGGATTGTCTGCTTCCCGGATGAGCTGAATTTTTGCCGGAGCGGTTTTAACCCGCCGGCCCTTGTCCGACGCGATGGACAGGCCCGCGCGCAAGCGGCCCAGGCCGTCCGCTGAGGGCGTTTTCGCGACCTTAACCATGTAAGTCTTTGGAACATGCGAAGCCGCTTTCATTAAGAAATTGGCGAAGTCGCCGTCGTTGGTCAAGAGCAAAAGGCCTTCGCTGGCGTAGTCGAGGCGTCCGACTGGATAAACCCGCGCGCCAACTCCGTGAACCAGGTCCATCACTGTTGGCCGGCCTTCGGGGTCGCGCAGGGTGGTCACATATCCCTTAGGCTTGTTCATCAGCAGATAAACATGGCGCTCTGGGCCTTGGAGCAGCTTTCCGTTTACTCTGATGTGATCCTTTTCAGGATCGGCTTTGCTGCCAAGTTCGCTGACAATCTGGCCGTTGACCGACACAAGTCCGCCGGAGATGAGTTCCTCGGCTTTCCGGCGCGAAGCGATTCCGGCAGCAGCGATTATTTTTTGAAGGCGCTCAGGCGGCATGAAGTGTTTTCTGTGTCGGATGCCTTGGAATCAGTTAGGCGGCGGGATCGCCGGTGTCGTCATTCTGCTCCGCGCCCTGAGTAACGTGGTGCTCGGCAAGTGCGTCCGGCCGCGGTTTGCCGCCAGGTTCAACGGGTTCAGTGACCGCATTTTGCTGTCCGTTGAGCGGCAACGTGTCACTCTGGAATGATTCGGCCACAAGCTTTTCGAACTCCTCCATGCTCGGAAGCTCGGTTACGTCCTTCAATCCAAAACGCAGCAAAAATTCTTTCGTAGTCTTGTAGAGAATTGGGCGCCCGATTACCTCCTTGCGTCCAGCAGTTGTGATTAATTTGCGGTCAAGAAGTGTGGCAATAACGCCGGTTGAATCCACTCCGCGAATTTCGCTGATTTCCGGAACAGTGACTGGCTGCTTATACGCAATCACCGCAAGAGTCTCGAGGGCTGGCAGAGACAGTCGGATTGGCGGTTTAAGACTCCTGGCAAAGGCCCGCACCAGATCGTGATGCTCGGGTTTGGTGGAAACGCGATACCCGCCGGCGACCTGGCGGACTTCAACACCATGTTCCGCACCGGCATATTCCGTGGTCAAATCCTCTAGAGCAGATCTAACTCGCACTTTGATTTCCGCATCGCTGGAAACGCCTTCATCGCCAGACAACCGCTTGACCAATTGGACAATCTGATCGAGCGGAATGGGAGTTTCCGCGGCGTAAATTATCGCTTCGAGTTGGGCTTTAAGGCTCATGGTTCATCATTGGTCGTTCGTCTCTGGTCGTTTCCCAGAACTCTAGTCTGTGCGCAAAAGCGGGCGATGTACGAACCGCTACCGCCAATCATCTCTGACTGCTGCCTGCTCTGCCATAATCGCGTCGAACCCATTGTGCTTGCGCAGCAGGATTTCGCCGAACATGTTGTCCTGGCGCAACTGAATGGCCTGTAAGCGCACTAATTCCAGGAGCGCCAAAAACATGCAGACCAATGCCTGCCTTGATTCAACATTTCGCAGCAATTGTTTCAGCCTGATAGGACGATCTTCGACGGTCAACCGGCGCCGCAAATAATCAATCATCTGCCCAACCGTCACTGTCTCCGCATCCACTTGAATGATGGGCCGGTTACGCAAGCGGTCGAGCACCTGCTGAAAAGTCTTCACCAGGTCAATGACATCGGCTGCCATCTCCGGCTCGGCGCCTTCGTCCTCCATGAATTCTTTTATCGCGGGATTCGACCAGACCGCCTCTTCAATCTGCTGTTTCTGCATAAGCATCTGCGCGGCGGACTTAAATTTTTCGTGTTCGATCAGGCGATTGACCAGTTCACCACGCGGATCTTCATCCAATTCGGAAGCTGCCGCCGGATCACGCGGCAACAACATCTTCGACTTGATGTGAATTAGTACCGCGGCCATGTAGATAAAATCAGCGGCGACGTTGACATCCAACTCGCGCAATCGTTCAACGTATGCGAGATATTGCGCTGTGATTGTTGCAATTGGAATGTCGTAAATATCTATATCTTGTTTACGGATAAGATCGAGCAGCAGATCGAGCGGTCCCTCATAGACATCCGTCACAGCGACCGCGAATGGGTAATCGCTCTCACCCTTCTTCGTTGTCGAGGAGGGCAGGGGAATAGCATTGGCAACGGGACCGGCAGACTCAATTGAGTTTCCCTGCTCGGCTCCGATTTTTAAATCCTGAATCATTTCAGTTTTTTCAATTGCGGCGAATCACCGGTTTCAAACTCGAGAGACATACCCATTGCTTCACGTACTTCGCCCATTGTCGCAGAGGCGTCTTTCCGCGCGCTCTCCGAACCAGCCTCCAGAATATCCCAAGCCAGTCGCGGATTCTCCTCGAATTTTTTGCGGCGTTCCTGCATGGGGCTAAGGATGCTGACCAGGGCGTCTGCCGCCCAGCTCTTACATTCAATGCAGCCAATTCCGGCCGATCGGCAACCTGCGTAAACTTTTGCCATTGTGTCAGAACTGCTAAATATCTTATGCAAATCACCCACTGGACAAACATCTGGATTGCCGGGATCGGTGCGCCGAACGCGGGCGGGATCCGTTACCATTGTTTTCAATTTTCGCCGAACCACTGGTTCGGGATCAGTAAGCAGAATGGTATTGCCGTAGGACTTCGACATCTTGCGGCCGTCAGTGCCGGGCAATTTCGGCGTGGGGGTGAGCAGCGGTTGAGCCTCGGGGAAAACAAAGATCCTTCCGTATTTCGCATGTGGTACGCCAACGTCTAGATGCCATTGCGCGCCGGGCAAAATCTCCCTACCCTGTTCGCTCAAGTGTTTCCTCTGGGCATCAGTCAATCGCTCGGTTACCGTGTCAATGAATCCTACTTGCCCCAATGGATAGAATGCATTGAACCTCCTTGCCACTTCACGCGTTAATTCCACGTGCGGCACCTGATCCTCGCCAACCGGGACCAGATCGCCTTTGTAAATCAAAATGTCCGCGGCCTGGAGAAGCGGATACCCTAGGAATCCATACGTGCTCAAATCCCTTCCCGTTATATTTTCCTGCTGCTCCTTGTACGTGGGGACGCGTTCCAGCCACCCCAGCGGCGTAATCATCGAGAGCAGCAGGTGAAGTTCGGCGTGCTGCGGCACATGCGACTGGATAAATATGGTGCAACGCTCAGGGTCCAGCCCGGCAGCAAGCCAATCCAGCAGCACCTCCAGCGAATTTTCTTTGATTCGAGAAGTGTCAGCGTAATCGGTTGTAAGCGCGTGCCAATCCGCCACAAAGAAAAAACATTCGTACTGATCCTGCATCCGAACCCAGTTAGCGAGAGCTCCGACGAAATTGCCCAAGTGAAGCCTGCCGGTGGATCGCATGCCGCTGACAACTCGCTTGCGTTGATGGGCGGAGGGCGGCATCAGATTTTTGACAGAATGGAATTGAAA
>JBOGLB010000328.1:0-8339 GCA_050745965.1 Terriglobales bacterium
GTCTATAGGCGTCTTAAGTGTCGTAGTTTTTACGGCCGCGGCGTTGGCTTTCATTGCCCCGAACCTGGTCTGGGCTCCCACGGATATTAAGATTCAGCAGCTCTATCTGCCACAGTTGTTCTTTGGCCTGATCTCATTGATTTTACTTTTCAACATTTATTTACTTATCCAAAAATCCTCATTGAATGCTACCCGCAATGCTCTTATCAGTGAATTGGTCGTCAATGAAAGGCTGGAGAGCCTCTCTCTCGTGGACCCAGTAACGCAGTTACTGAACCGCCGCGGCGTGAACCAGCTGATTCCGAAGGAAGTCGCACGCTCCAACCGGATGGGCGGAAGCCTTACGTTCATGAAAATTGATATTCACGGATTCAATGAACTGAATGACAAGTTCGGCGACACCGAGGGCAATGTCTTGCTAGCTGACTTTGGCAAGTTATTGAAGTCTGTCTTCCGCGGCGGCGATACCGTTTTTCGGTTGGAAGGGCACGAATTTCTGATAGCAATGCCGGATACCACTGAACTGCAATGCGAGCCGCCCTTGCAACGGTTGTTACGATCGGTAGAGCAATGGAATCTGAATAACAGCAAGCCTTACGAATTATCTTTCCGATGGGCTTTTACGGCTTACGCGATTGGCAGCGATTTTGAAGATACGCTGCGCACTCTGGATCGCAAAATGTTCCTAACAAAAAATACGATAGTACCGGTATTCTAAGCCGTTGATTGTTCCGGGCGTTCATTCCAGGGAAACTTCAGCTTCTATCAGCTGAACTCAATTTACTCGCTGCGGCGCGATCCAGTAACCAAATCATTCTCCCCTCGGCGGGATGAACCAACTGCGACGGGAATCGGCCTGGCGGTCCATCAAGAACATCATGTAGAACCGCTGACTTGTCCTGCCCGCTCACCAGAAAAACCACCGTCACTGCATTGTTGAGAACAGGCGAGGTAAGAGTAATTCGATATGCGTGGAATTTTTCCACCCAATTTGCCGCGACTAGCCTTTTTTTTTCGCGAAGAGCGGAGCTGTTGGGAAACAGTGATGCAGTATGTCCGTCAGGCCCCATTCCCAGGAGAATTAGATCAAAACGAGGAAGCTCTCCTGTATCTAAATCAAAAAAGTTGACCAGAGTTTCCTCGTACTTTTTTGCCGCGACTTGCGCGTCCTTCTCTTCACCTAGGATTCGAAAAACGTTCCCAGCTGGAACCGGTACTTTCGACAGCATCGCCTCATTCGCCATACGGTAATTGCTTTCTGGATCATCCGGTGGGACATGTCGTTCATCGCCCCATAACACGCAGACATTCTCCCACGGCACAGGAAATGCACCGGTCGCAAGAAGTGTATACAAGCCTTTCGGAGTCGAGCCGCCGGATAATGCCACACAAAAACGTCCACACGCGTGCACAGCTTCATTCGCTAGTTCTGAAAATTCAACGGCAGCCGCGCGAAACAACTCAGCCGGATCATCTAGAATTCGAATTTCCGGGGCAGAAGGCATGACACGAGGTTCCTCAGGAATCAGCTTTTACCAAAGCATAGCGAGCAGCGCCCAGCAAGGCGATTTTGTCGTTCGTAATTACTCTTACGGGAATAGCCTCAAGCAAAGGCTGCATTCGTCCCTTTGCCGCAAATGCATGCATGAATAATGGTCCCGACATTTTTGGCAGCATCTTCGGAGCAATGCCCCCTCCCAGGTAAACGCCGCCGGTGGCCATTAGCTTCAGCGCGAGATTGCCAGCTTCAGCCGCGTACACTGAAACAAAAATGTCCACCGCCTGTTCGCATAGGGCACACTTGCCATCCATTGCAGCCTGCGAAATCGCAGCGGCAGGATCTGAATGCAGCATTTCCTCGGTAAGCCATTTAGGTTCGGTGCCGCGTCCTGTGTCACGCAAGAAGTGAAAGACGTTTACCAGGCCCGGACCAGATAGAATTCGCTCATAGCTCACGTGGCCATATTGGGTATTCAGAAAACGAAACAGTTCAACCTCAAGCTCGTTACGGGGCGCGAAATCGGTATGCCCTCCCTCACTCGCAAAAACCTCGTGATGATCGCCGTTCCAATACATTCCGGCCTCGCCCAATCCTGTTCCAGCGGCGATCACAGCCTGGTTCCCCTGCGGATTTTCTTTCACTTGATTTAGGGCTACGGCATCTTTCAAATCGAGGTCAATAATTCCCCAAGCATTCGCCTCGAGATCATTGATCAGGAAAACTTTCTTTAGCTTCAGCTCATTCGCGAGGCGTTCGGACTCGACGATCCACGGGAGGTTTGATGTTTCGACGCGGCCATTGCGGACCGGGCCGGCAATGCCGAAGCAAGCGCGGTCTGGAGCAACATCCGATGTTCGAAGAAATTCTGAAACGATCTGATCGAGTCCAGAATACTCACGGCTGGGGAAAATTCTCGCTGAAAGGAGCCTAAAACGCCCATTCTCGACATCGAAGTACGCTAGCCTTGCATTGGTGCCTCCAATGTCGCCTGCCAGGATCATTTTTCGAAATTTCTCCAGTGCCGGTTATCACGTTCCAGCAAATCATCGGCTTCCCTGGGTCCCCATGTTCCGGACGCGTAATTAGGAAAATATCTTGGTGGCAATGCCTTCCACACGTCCAGCATGGGACTGACGACACACCAGCCCGCCTCCACCATATCCGCGCGCTGGAACAATGTCTGATCGCCAATCATGCAATCGTGAAGCAGTCGCTCATATCCAGTGCTGGGCTGCTTCCCGAAGTAATCAGCGTATTCGAAGTTCATATCCACCGCACCCAAGCGCATCGTCGGTCCCGGAACCTTCGCAGCGAACCGCAGCGAAATGCCCTCTTCGGGTTGAATGTGGAGGACAAGCTGATTCTGCATCAAGTTTTCGACGGGAGTGTCGCGAAATAACATAAACGGCGCGCGACGAAACTGAATCACGACATGAGTGTGCCGCGCCGCCATACGTTTGCCGGTGCGCAGATAAAAGGGAACGTCAGCCCATCGCCAGTTATCAATCATGAGTTTCATGGCGACAAAAGTTTCGGTTCTTGAATCCGGGGGCACATCACCCTCTTGCCGATATCCCGGAACCCGGCGGTCGTCAAACTCACCCTCCCCGTACTGTCCGCGCACCGTTTTGCTGAGGACTTCTTCGGAACTTAGAGGTTGAATGGCGTGCAGGACTTTCGCCTGTTCGTCGCGCACTGCATCAGCCTGGAACGAAATGGGCGGCTCCATGGCGGTCAAGCTGATGAGCTGCATAATGTGATTTGGAACCATGTCGCGCAGAGCGCCGGCATGATCGTAGTATCCCCCGCGCTGCTCCATCCCCACCGTCTCCGCCACGGAGATCTGGACATGATCTATGTAACGCCGGTTCCATGTGGGCTCAAAAATGCCATTCGCGAAGCGGAAGGCCAATATATTCTGAACGGTTTCTTTTCCCAGATAGTGATCAATGCGGTAAATCTGTTTTTCGCTGGCTACCTGCAACAACTGTTTATTTAGAGTTCGCGCGGATTCCAAATCGTGACCGAAGGGCTTTTCGATAATTACCCGGCGCCATCGCTGCCCGTTTCTTTCATCCATCAAACCTGTGGCAGCCAGGTGTTCGACGATAGGGCCAAAAAACTCCGGCGACGTTGCCAGATAAAAGAAATAATTTTCCTGAGTTGAATGATCTTTATCAATCTTTTCCAAAAGTTGACCGAGCTGGCAATACATTTGCTTATCATCGAATTCGGCGGTCACGTAGTACATGCGCTCCGCGAACCACTTCAAAAGATCAGGATCGAGATTCCCATCGGCGTATTCCTTGATTCCCCCTGACAGCCGCTCGCGGAAGTCATCGGTAGACATGGGAGTGTGTGCTATTCCAATGATCGCGAAATTAGGGGAGAGCAAATGAGCTTTCGCCAGATTGTACAGAGCTGGAATCAGTTTGCGGCGCGTCAGGTCGCCGGCGGCGCCGAAGATGACCATCACGCAAGGATCGCTTGGCCTTCCGATGCGTTGCTCTTGGGCTGGCATCACCTCTGTTTGAGCCATCAATACCGACTCCTCGTTTGTGAGTGAAACGATTAGGCTGTTTTTTTGGCGGCTGATTGCTCGATATGGCCGCCAAATTTTTGCCGCATGGCGGAGAGAATTTTCTCCGCAAATGTATGTTCCTGCCGGGAGCGAAAGCGCGTGAACAATGCGGCCGAAAGCACATCCACGGGAACCGCCTCGGCGATGGCAGCCTCGATCGTCCATCGGCCTTCACCCGAATCATGGACGAAGCCTGTGTATTCCGAGAGCGTGGGATTTTCCACGAGCGCCATAGCCGTGAGGTCAAGCAGCCAGGAACTTATCACGCTGCCTCGTCGCCAAACCTCGGCAATGTCCGCAAGGTTGAGATCGTAACGCTGATCCTCGGGCAATTCAGGGCTGGTAGCGTTCTTGAAAATGTCGAAGCCCTCGGCGTAAGCCTGCATTATGCCGTATTCCATGCCGTTGTGCACCATTTTCACGAAATGTCCTGCGCCGGACGGGCCGCAGTAGAGATATCCATCTTCAGAGGTCCCTTGTGTCTTCGAGGACAATTTTTCGCGTCCCGGAGTTCGCGGGATGCTGCCGCGGCCGGGCGCGAGGGTCTTGAAAATGGGATCCAGTTGCTGTACGACATCCTTGGGACCGCCAATCATCATGCAATAGCCGCGATCGATTCCCCACACGCCGCCGCTGGTGCCGACATCCACGTAATGGATTCCTTTGCCTTTTAATTGAGCAGCCCGGCGAACGTCGTCTTTGAAATAAGAATTTCCGCCGTCAATCAGAATGTCGCCAGATTGCATCCGCTGCGACAACGCCTGCACGGTTTGCTCCGTGGGATCGCCGGCTGGAACCATCAGCCAGGCAATGCGAGGCTTGCCTAGTTTGCTGAAGAAATCGTCGAGAGAAGTGGAGGCGATCGCTCCATCGGCCGCGATGTTCTTGACGTTGTCGGCGCTAAGATCGCTGGCGACAACCTCGTGTCCGCCGCGCATAAGACGGCGGGTCATATTTGCACCCATTTTGCCCAGGCCCACCATTCCTAATCGCATATTCGTAATCCTTTCTGGTAGTTAATGGAGCGCCGGGCGTTCCCCGCCCGGAGAGACTGACAAGACGCCCGTCTCTCCATCAGATCAAAATCTATTTCAAAGCTTCGTTGAACGCCGTTTTCAATTTGTTCATCCCAGATTTCAGGTCTTTGCCGAGATGAATGCGCAACGCGCGGCGTCCTCGTTCGGCTAGAACCTGGAAGTCACCTCGAGCTTGCGCGGCTTTGACAACTCCAAACGTATATCTCTGATTGGGTACCGGCAAGTCAGCGGCATCGTCACAAGTGATTTGCAAAAATACTCCGGAATTTGGACCTCCTTTATACGCTTGTCCCGTTGAATGCAGGAATCGCGGGCCGAATTCAAGGCAAGTAGCGACATGTTTTTTGTCGCGCAATGACTGACGCAACTTCTCCAAGAGACCTTCGTGTTCCGAATTCATTTGAATGTAGGCGAGCAATGCGAAGTAATCGCCGGCGGCAATTCGGTTGAGATGGGATCTCAAATACTCGGTCAGCAATTTCCCCTTGGCGGTCTTCGCTAACTCATCCGCATTCCTTTTATCGGTGAAAAGTCTAATTTCGTCATCTTCCAGAATAGGCGTTTCAGCGGGAAGCGATCCAGCCTTTTCGTATTCCGCGGTCAAACTGCGAGTAACGTTCTTGCTGGCTTCAACGTCAGGCTGATTGAAGGCGTTAATGCCGATGATCGATCCTGCAACCGCAGTCGCGATCTCCCACCGGAAAAATTCCTGACCGAGATCATAGACATCGCCGAGCGAAATATGAACGACAGGCTGGCCGGCTTTTTCGAGCGCCGAGACTTTGCTTTCTAACGCCGCGTCCGCTTCGGCATTAAGCCTCAGGTAAATGAATACGCGATCGTTGCCGTAAACATCCGGCGAACCGATTTCTTCGTGGTCCACCGGCACAATCCCTTTGCCTTGTTTTCCGGTCGATTCAGCCAACAGTTGTTCCAGCCACGCGCCCAGATCTGAAATTCCGGTTGACGTGATGATCGTGACCTTATCGCGGCCATTCTTTGCGGCGGTTCCGAGAATGACACCCAGCACCACACCAGGATTTTCCTCCACCGGAACGGACGAGGTGCAAGCCTCCACCATCTCGTGTGCGCGTTCGAGAAATTCTGAAACGTTCAAGCCCATAATCGCCGCCGGAACCATGCCAAAATTTGACAGCGCCGAGTACCGTCCGCCAATGCTTGGTACACCGTGAAATATATGGCGGAACTGGTCGCTCTGGGCCACTTGTTCTAATTTCGAACCGGGATCGGTGATGGCGATGAAGTGCCTTCCGGCTTTTTCCGCGCCAAGAACCTGCTTTGCGCGCTCAAAGAAATATTGCTTGAAAATGTTCGGCTCAAGCGTTGTGCCGGACTTGCTCGAGACCACAAACAAAGTCAGCGCCAAATCAATTTTTTCCTCGAATGCCTTAATCTGCGCAGGATCAGTCGAGTCGAGAACGTGTAGTTTTGGAAAGCCTTCAATGCGCCCAAAAGTCTTGTCGAGCACTTCCGGACACAGGCTTGATCCGCCCATGCCGAGCAGCAAAATATCGGTGAAACCCTCCCTCTTAACTTCTTCCCCTAGCTTCTGCAGAACCGCTGTTTGACCGATTTGCTCTTCGACGATGCCCAGCCATCCCAGCCAGTTCGCTTCGTCGATCCCAGTCCACAAGGAAGCATCGCGTTGCCATAATCTTCGGACTTTGCCGGCGGCTCGCCAATCAGCAAGATTTAGTTCGAATTGTTTCGCGAGCGGTTCTGAAAGCTTGTAAGTTTGGTGGCCGATCTTCGGAGTGATCTCAGATTTCGAGCTTTTTTCGACGGCGGCAAGCAACTTGTCGAAGGCATCTTCGAATTGCTTCACCCCATCGTCAGTGAGCTTATCGGTGATTTCTTCTATCGAAATGCCGAGTTTGGCAAGCGTCTGCATGGTGTTTCGCGCGGCTTCCACATTCTCGGTAAGACTTGCGCGTGGATGTCCGTGATCTCGGAATGCATCAAAGGTCGCGGGAGGAATGGTGTTTACGGTGTCGCGGCCGATCAACTCTTCGACATATAGCACATCGCTATATTTGGGATTTTTCGTACTGGTGCTGGCCCACAGCAATCGCTGGGTTTGGGCGCCTTTCGAAGCGAGCTTCTGCCAGCGATCTCCGCTCAAAATCTTGAGATAAATTTCGTACGCCAACTTGGCATTTGCAATCGCAACTTTACCCAGCACGCTTTTCAATTGTTCCTGTTCGCTTTTGTCTTTCGAAACTTTCAGCCGCGCTTCGACCGCGGCGTCCACGGAATTATCGATGCGGCTCACGAAGAAACTGGCTACGCTTGCAATCCGGCTGATATCGGCCCCGCGCGAAGCCGCCTGTTCGAGGCCCGCGATATAGGCTTCGGCGACTTTCTTATAAACTTCCTGGGAAAAAAGCAGCGTTACATTGATATTGATACTCTCGCCGATCAACTGCTGGAACGCTGGAATACCTTCAACGGTTCCCGGAACTTTAATCATCACATTCTCGCGGTTAACCTCTTTCCACAGCCGCCGCGCCTCGGCGATGGTGCCTTGCGTATCGCGTCCCAGATACGGCGAGACCTCCAGACTCACGTATCCATCGCGGCGTTTGCTGGAATCATAGACCGGGCGCAGTATGTCGGCAGCATCTTGAATATCGCGGACGGCAAGGATTTCGAATCGACCCTTGGCGTCAAGGTCAGTTTTCGATTTCAGAGACTTCAGTAAATCCGCATAGTCGGTGCTCGCGGCGATGGCCTTTTCGAAAATCGAAGGATTTGAGGTCATGCCGCGGAGACCATCTTCATCCACGAGGCGCTTGAGCTCGCCGCTCGTAATTAAATTTCGGCGAATATAGTCCAGCCAAACGGACTGGCCGAAATTGAGCAAATCTTTAAGGGGATTGGTAGCTTTCGGTGTTTCTAAAACTCCGGTCGGTTGCATGTGAACCTCACAAAATAGAATTGCGGATTGGTTGTGAAGCGCGGATACTTCGTCCGCGATATTTTTGAAGTCAAAAGCCCCGGACAGCCGCGCCACACAACCACGCCTACTTAGATTGCTTCGACAGCGATATTGATTCCTTTGCCGCTCCCACAACGTTTTCGAGTGTGAAGCCGAATTTCTTTAGCAAATCTTTCAATGGCGCGGAAGCGCCGAATCTATGCATTCCGATAGCGACGCCAGTTGGACCCAGGTAACGCGACCAACCAAACGTGGCCGCCG
>JBOGLB010000329.1:0-2545 GCA_050745965.1 Terriglobales bacterium
GATCTGGCATCGGCAAAAGCTGGTGTGGATGCGGGGCGCGGTGAAAAACCAGATGCACGCGCTGGCCATGGGCGAGGGCGTGTGTCGCAAGAAAAAGTTGTTCTGCCATCAGACTCAGAGCTTGAAAGTAGCCCACTACCAGAGCAGCCAATCCGACTCCGTGCCATTTAGCCGACCGTTGCACCCGATGAGGCTCTGTCAAAATCGTCGGCGCCTACTCCTCAATCATTGAGTTGGGAAGCGCCAGTTGATCCTGAGCGGCGGAGAAATCTATGGACGACATATCATCGTCAAGTCCCTGCTCCGGCTTCTCTTGTTTCCGTTGAACCCTCTTTTCGGCTTTCTCGCGCTGCTTTTCTTGACGTGAGCGCTCTTTCAAACGTTTATTAAAACTTGAGCGACTTCTACCAGCCATAAAAACCTCCTGAGGGACCAATTTTGTCTTAGATTAGCCTTTCAATTAAAACCAGAAGTTATACGCTACCAGCGCGGTTCGCGAGGCTGTCGCGCGTGACCCTGATAGTCGTCGCGACCGCCGCCGCCGCTGGAACGTCCGCCACCGCCTCCGGATCGTCCGCCACCACCGCCGGGACGGCCTCCGCCGCCACCGCGAGGACCGCTACTGCTGCGCTCGGTCTTGGGCCGGGCTTCGTTGATATTCAATGCGCGTCCGCCGAGTTCTTTGCCATTCAGCGCAGCGATTGCTTTTTCCGCTTCGGCGGAATCTGCCATCTCCACAAACGCGAAGCCGCGCGAGCGGCCGGTCTCGCGGTCTGTGACAACGCTGACCTGATCAATCTTGCCGTGGGGTTCAAATAATGTTCGCAGCTCTGCTTCTGTTGTGCTGTGGGGGATGTTGCCAACGAAAAGCTTCTTCATAGTATTTCCTCAGTCTTATTTACGTGTTGCGCAGAGCTTGATGGTGCGATCGGCTCACTTTACCGGCGTAGCTTTAAGGTTCTTCCCGCCGGTGCCTGCTGACGTTTTCTTTGCTGCTGCCGCTTCCAGTAATTCGCGCGTCCGAATCCGGCGTTGAATGTTCTGCTTGCGTTCACGATGGAACCGGGACTTGTCTCCATTAATTTGTGACATTATTCCCCGTCTGGTTATACCGGAAGCAACTTGCGCTGGCGGTTAACCCCTTACGGCCCTGTTTTTGTAGTCGGTAGTCGGTGCTCTATGGATTATACCCGCTTGTGCGCGCATTGAGAAATCACGCGGGGATAGGGTAGGAATTTAACCCTCAAAAGGCATAAAGGTCCACGAGGGAAACCTAGTGCATGTTCGGACTTCGTGGACTTGGTGTCCTTGGTGGCGTCTGCAAATAATCCGTGGGCTATCGTATGATTCGCTGAGGCAAGAGCGCAAGAACAGTCACCAGACAAGAACGGTCGGCAGAAATGAGTACAAGCTAATTGTATGAGGCGGATATCTGAGAAGTTTCTGTACGCGGATAATATCGTCCTTATCCTGCTGTCTGTTCTTTTTCTTGCTGTGCACGTCGCGACCAGCGGCCAATACGGATTTCACCGCGATGAACTCGCCACGCTTGATGATGCGCGCCACTTGGCGTGGGGATACGTTGCCTATCCGCCGATAACACCGCTGATGGGGCGGTTGGGTCTCTGGCTTTTTGGCATTTCGCTAACTGGAATCCGGCTCTTTCCCAATATCGCTCTCAGTGCAGCCATAGTCGTGTCGGGCCTGATGGCGCGAGAACTGGGCGGCAACCGGCGCGCTCAGATCCTTACAGCGTTCGCTGTGGCAATCGTGCCCATCGTAGTTATTCAGGGCACCGTCCTTCAATATGTCTCGTTCGATTACCTGGGGGGCGTTCTGCTCACTTATTTCTTAATACGCCTCACCAACTCCGAGAATCCCCGTTGGTGGATCGCTATCGGCGCTGTCGTTGGTCTCGGCATGATGACGAAATACACTATGGCATTTTTTGCCGTTTGCATGGTCGTCGCACTCCTGCTCACGCCACTTCGTCGCCACCTGCGGAGTCCATGGCTGTGGATGGGGCTGGCACTTTCGCTCATCATCTTTATTCCGAACTTCATTTGGCAATGGCAACACGGCTTTATCTCGCTCGAATTTCTTCGCCATATTCACGCTCGCGATGTTGGGCAGGGCCGCACCCGGGGATTTCTGCCAGGGCAATTGTTTGCCTGCGTCAATGTGCTGCTGCTTCCGCTTCCATTCATGGGACTATGGTTTTATTTTCGTGAACAAAAGTATCGCCTACTCGGATGGATGTTCGTTCTTACGCTCGGCCTGCTCCTGGTAGCGCAAGCACGCCCTTACTACATGGGTCCGCTATACCCGATGCTCATGGCCGCAGGCTGCGTGGTTTGGGAGAGGTGGATTGGAATTCGACCCAAGCGCTCGATAGCGATTCAGGCCGTGACGTGGACATTGGTGGTAGCAGGCGCAATCAGCTCCTTCGCTCTTTTCACACCGGTCGCGCCAATCAACTCGGGCCTCTGGAACGCTACTGCCAAGATTCAGGACAACTTCGTAGAAGAAATAGGCTGGCCTGAGC
>JBOGLB010000330.1:0-3111 GCA_050745965.1 Terriglobales bacterium
ATTACCAGGGTTGCACAGTCCAGGCGATGCTGGCGGGTTTTCACTCAAACGCCATAACCATTACGCAGCGCAATTTCATAAATCAACCTGACCTGGGCACATTGACGCTTTCCCGAGAAAGAGAAAGAGAAGGAATGGGGACTGCGGTGAGCCGGACCACCGACTCCGCCCCTGCGAATGCCATAAAGTCATTTAACAAGGCGCGGGCGGACTGGATGGAAAAGAAGCCCGACCGCGCACAAGAAGATCTTAAAAAGGCGTTGAAAGCCGATCCTCAGTTCGCCGAGGCCTGGTATCAGCTGGGCAACCTACAGGAATCCTCCGATCGTCAGGAAGCGCGAGACTCCTACACCAAGGCGTTGGCGGCCGACCCAAAGTTTGTACGACCGTATGAACGGCTTGCGGCGCTTTCCGCACAGGACGGGAAATGGAAGGACGTGGTGGCCAATACCAGCCATGTATTGCAACTCGACCCCGTCGGGACGCCGCAGATCTGGTACTTCGATGCCATGGGAGACTTCCAATTGGGAAAAGTAGATGCGGCCGAGAACAGCGCTAATAAGTCGCTCGCGATGGATCCTAAGCACACGATTCCCAACACGGAACAGTTGCTGGCGGTAATTTTGGCGCAAAAGAAGGACTATGCAGGCGCGCTGGCCCATCTGCGAAACTGCCTTACCTACATGCCGAGCGGACCAAACGCAGACCTTGTGAAACAGCAAATTGCTCAGGTCGAGCAGCGAGTTACCGCGTCAAAGTAGAAGGCGCGAAGGGCATTCCTCCACTCGATAGTGTTTTCGATTTTATCGCCAGTGACCGGGAACCTCCGCAGACCTCGGCGCAGCCGGGAGACCGCGAACAGTTCTAGTGCGGGCGCTCTCCATATAAAACTTTCACTTGAGATGCATAGCGCCTGTAATCACGGAACTCAATCTCATTGAGTACATGCTCGCGCTTGCCTTGTGTGAGACTGACAGCCGCACGGGCAGGAACCAGATAATCGTGAGTGCCAATCGCAACGTAATCGTAGTCCACGGTAATGGAGGTTGAGTGTAATGTGAAATTCCGTGGCACTTCATCCGCCTCTAAGGTAATCCGGCGAACACTTCGAGTAGATTTGTCTATATAAACAAGACCATGAAAGCCGACATCGAAGTTTTGCGTGCCATTGCCAAGGCTGAACATTGAGTTCTTTTCGGCCACCCGGTAGCTGAGGACATTGACAGTTCCGGCTCCGAGGGCGTCGGTTTCCTTGTATTGGAAATCAGCCTTTGCGGAAGGCAAGAAAACCGCCCTGAGTACTCCGCCGAACTCTCCCTGGGATAATGGTCCATTCAGGTCAGTGCGTTGCTCGGACGTGCGTTGGCCATTTACTCGCAGCATCGTGCGGGTCTCCCCGTTATCAACGTAGCGCAAGCGTTCGGCAAAGGTGTCCTTGTGCTTCCATCGTCCCGACCCGGCAGAGTCAATTGACCGATCTGTTACTTCGACGCAGGTAAAATTCGGCAGAGAAACTGAATAGCTCAATGCGCGAGACCTCGCATCTTCCACAATTTCATGCAACTGGTCGGGTGTCGGCGGCGGCATGGGGTCAACGATGGAAGTAATCGTGAGGCGTCCAATTTGGCGAGATCCGATCCCTGGAGTGTCAAGCTTTGGATCTGAAACCGTATCGGCATCGTTCTCGTCGGACGTCAATGACTCGTTCTTTGGGATCACCGCGCTTGCCAGTTCAGCTCCCTCAACAACGAAAGACGTAGTGCTTGCAGTCGTTTTATCACCTTGGGTCAAGGTTGCTGTCACATCATAATGACCGGCAGGCAAAGAGGCATCCTGAATGGATGCGAGATATGGCACTACTCCAAGTCCGGTAATTTTCCGAAGTGGCAGCGGCATGTTGGCGATCGGGTCTCCGTTTCTAAGCACTTCCATGGCCAGTCTCGCCGGTTCCGAAGCCTGAGAATCGGGATGGATCAGGAAGAAGAAAGATATTCCCTTGGTTTTGTTATTAATGTCGCCAGAGAGATCGGGAACAATCCTGCTGTTTTCATATCGGAGCGGCTCTAATGGATCCGCATCCGGCTTAAAAGGATCTGTGCGCAGGACCAAAGCCATATCGCTGAGTGACGGACCGTTGGGCGCTCGGAGGATTTCAAACGTTGCGCGGGTTGCGCTGGCCTTTCCGCTGTTGATATCCAGTATTGCAGTCTCAAGGGAATATTCGCCGGGACTCGCGCTGAAATGTCTCTGCATAGTGATAACTTTTGACCGTGCTTCGTCTATACTTTCCAGTGCGCCGTGCGGCGAAATGTCCTCGCCGAAGTGTTTGATGACTTCGCCAGCCTTATTCTTAATCTGCGTCATAATCGCTAAATGTACTGAAAATAGGCGCGTGTCAGCATCCTCGTGTATTTGCAGTTCAGAGAGCGGCACCTCGACAGCCAACTCATTTGCATTGCCGTCCGGGAGGTCTCCCATGCGGAAGACCCCTGAACGAAAGTTCAAATCCGACGGCAACCGCGGCTCGCTCAGAATTTTCAGGAGCGGCACTTCGAATGGCCGCATTCCCGAATCGCTGTCAGGCGGCAGAGCGAAATAACCCGCCCTCGACTGGATTTTAAAGCCTTTCCGTGCCGGTCTGACGATAACCGCACGGAACCGCCCATCATAACTTTGAATGGAGGGAACGTACGACGCCTCATAATAGGTCGTCATATCTTTGATCAGGAGTTGCAGCGGTTTCTTTAAACTGTCGGCTGCGCCAATGTAAGCGCCTCCCGTGGCTGCCGCCAACTCTAATAAAGGGTCCCGGTATCCCGCTAAGCCCTCATTCTCAACCCGGACGAGTTGATCGCTGATTTGCGTTGCCAAGCCCGCTCCGTACGGCCCGTGAGGGGCATCCGGTCCGGTCGGCGGAGGATGCATCGCATTGTTGCTCATGACATTTCCAATTGCGACAGTTGCCATTAGGCCTTGACCGGCCCCAGGATCGATTGCGTTCGTGTCTATCGCATAAATGGTCACGTCGCCTCGATTCGCGGTCCCAATGATTGATCTCAGCATGTCTTTGCCGTCGGAATCGAGCTTCATGCCTTGGGCAAAGTAGATTAC
>JBOGLB010000331.1:0-4412 GCA_050745965.1 Terriglobales bacterium
CCGTGACATTGACCGCAACCAACAATGTGGAGATTGGAGACGCGCAGGTCGTTACTACGCTTCCGCTGCCTGATACGAGTCGCGCCGATGTGGAAATCACGGTGCCGCTTGAAAATGTTTCAACGTCTCCCGTCACAGGCACGATCGAAGCTTCATTCGGCGAGACCTCGGTCACAAAGCAAATCACAGTGTCCCCTGGCAAGACCTCCGTAAAATTGGCGCCGTCTGAATTCCCGCAACTGACCGTGCAGCACCCACGGTTGTGGTGGCCAAACGGGTACGGCAAGCCTGAACTCTATAGGTTGAATATTACTTTCTCGAATGGAAGTGTCGTGTCCGACAGAAAAACGTTGAAGTTCGGAATCCGCGAGATCACCTACGAATTGGGCCTGCTGGATAGCGCCGGCCATCTGCGTCGTTTGGAGTATTCGCCAACGGTTGCCCGGATGAAAGACGAAGAAGTCGTCAATGTCCGTCACGATGGAATTCGAGAAATCCCAGCGGTCGAACCCTTCCCTCCGAATTTCCCGCCCGAATGGAAGCCAGGATGGAAGTCCTGGACGGCATCCTTAACGCCGCAGGGCGAATTGTCGAGTTCCGTACGTATGCTCGAAGATCCAAAGATGTCACATTACCTCGTCATAAAAGTGAATGGCGTGAGAATCGCTTGCCGTGGCGGCAGTTGGGGCATGGACTACTCGCGCAAGCGTGTCTCCCGTGAAAAACTCGAGCCTTATTTCCGCCTGCACCGGGACGCTAACTTGAACATTATTCGCAACTGGGTTGGTCAGAGCACGGAAGAGGTTTTTTATGACCTCGCCGACGAATATGGACTGCTGGTGTGGAATGATTTCTGGGAATCCACGCAGAATTACAACATCGAAGCTGAAGATCCGGCTCTGTTTCTGGCCAACGCCCGTGACACGATCCTGCGGTTCCGCAATCACCCTTCGATTGTGTTGTGGTGCGGCCGCAACGAAGGCGTGCCTCAACCGATTATTAACGAGGGTCTCGCCAAGCTGATTCGGTCATTGGATGGCACGCGGTATTATTCTCCAAGTTCAAACCAGATCAATCTCCAGAACAGCGGTCCATACAAGTACACCGATCCGGTTCTTTACTACACGGCGCTGAATCGCGGCTTTTCGGTGGAAACTGGGACGCCGTCGTTTTCAACGCTGGAATCATTCCGTGCATGGATACCAAAAGCAGACCTGTGGCCGATCAACGACGTCTGGGCTTACCATGACTGGCACCAGAGTGGAAACGGGGATATGGGACCGTTCATGGCCCAAATGCAGGCGGAATTCGGCGCCCCGGTAAGTCTCGAAGATTTTGAACGCAAGGCGCAGATGCTCGACTACGTGGATCACCGCGCGATTTTTGAGGGGATGAACGCACACCTATGGTCCCCCAATAGCGGGAGGATGCTGTGGATGACGCAGCCGGCGTGGCCGAGCAATACCTGGCAGATTCTGACTTCGGATTATGATACTCAGTCTTCTTATTATGCGGTAAAGAAAGCCTGCGAGCCGGTACATGTTCAGTTGGATCTCTCCAATTACGATATCGGCATCGTCAACACAACCACTGAGCCGCTGGCGGGATTGTTGGTCGCTGCAAACGTGTACTCGCTCGACAACAAGTTGCTGCTGCATCGGGAAGAGAAAAGAGACGCGGGCGCCGATATGCTCACCGCCGGGTTCAAGCTGGAACTCGCACCGTTGCTCGAATCACAAGGAGTTGTGCTCGTGAAACTCGAGCTGCGTAATCCCGCGGGTCAGATCGTGTCGAACAATCTCTACTGGCTGGGAGAGACGAGTGAATCCTACCGAAATTTGAACCGGCTGGCCGCAGCTACATTGTCTGTGACAGCCCAATCAAGCGACATGGGTGACAACATTCGCGTTCAAGTGGAACTGCGCAACGCCGGAACCTCGGCGGCCCTCTCTACCAAGCTCACGCTGCTGAACGCGACCGATGGCTCGCGGATATTGCCCGCTTATTATAGTGACAACTACATATCCCTGTTACCTGGCGAAAACCGCCAAATCGAGATCGAGTATCCGGCCGGGTAGGCCCATGGTGGGCAGCAACTGGCAGTTCGGGGATGGAATGTAACAAATCAGATCGTTGACATCGGGCGGTCTGCCGCGAACGTAAACTGAGCGGCCGGATAATTGCTGCGCACCGGCACGATCTGGAAACATGGGGATCAATGCGAATCGCGGGCTACTTTTGCTCCACTGCGCCCGACGAGAAAGTCCAAATCTGCTCCCTTATCCGCCTGGAGAACGTGTTTGGTGTAGAGCCTGAGCCAGCCACGGTCCGGCAATGGAGGAGCGGTCCACCGCGCCCGGCGTGCAGCGAGTTCAGATTCGTCAACATCAAGGCTTAACGATCGCCCGGGGACATCGAGCGCGATCACATCCCCTGAGCGAACTAAGGCTAATGGCCCTCCAGCCGCAGCTTCTGGACAGACATGCAGTACCACCGTCCCGTAGGCTGTTCCGCTCATTCGCGCATCCGAAATACGGACCATATCAGTGACGCCCTTGCGCAGCAATTTGTCCGGCAAAGGCATGTTGCCAACCTCCGCCATTCCAGGGTAGCCACGTGGCCCGCAATTTTGTAAAACCATGACAGAGTTCTCGTCAATGTCAAGGTTTTCGTCATTGCTACGCGCGTGAAAATCCTCTATATTCTCGAACACTACAGCGCGACCGCGATGATGCAAGAGACTCGGACTTGCGGCGGACAATTTTATGACTGCGCCATCCGGCGCTAGATTGCCTCGCAGAACGGCAATGCCGGCATTCGCTTTAAAAGGATCTTCGAAATTGTGAATTACATCCCGGTTCCAACAAGGCGCGTCAACGACGTTTTCCCATATCGTCTTCCCATTCGCAGTTAAAGCATCATTGTTGAGCACACCCGCTTCTCCCAATTCGCGAAGAACTGTCGGCAGGCCTCCAGCGTAGAAAAAATCTTCCATCAGGTAGTGGCCTGACGGCTGAATATTCACAAGGCACGGCAAACCGTTTCCCAGCCGGTCAAAATCATCGAGACAGAGCGGTACGCCAACTCGTCCTGCAATAGCGATCAGATGAATCACTGCGTTAGTGGATCCTCCAATTGCCGCGTTAGCGCGGATCGCATTCTCAAAGGCAGGGCGTGTAAGAATTTGTGAGATGCGAACATCGTCTTTTACCATTTGAACCACACGGCGGCCCGTCATCTGAGCGAGCGTATTGCGGCGTGCATCAACAGCGGGAATAGCCGCGTTTCCGGGTAAACTCATTCCGAGCGCTTCCACCATACTGGCCATCGTCGAGGCGGTACCCATCGTCATGCAATGGCCTTTCGACCGGTGCATGCAACTTTCCGCCGCAAAAAACTCTTCGGCTTTCATTTCACCCTTGCGAACTTGGTCTGACATTTGCCAGAGGCCCGTCCCGGAACCTAAGTCTCTGCCATGAAACTTCCCCGACAACATAGGACCACCAGAGACGCCAATGGTTGGAAGGTCACACGAAGCGGCTCCCATAAGAAGAGACGGCGTCGTCTTGTCGCAACCCATGAGCAGCACAACGCCGTCCATTGGATTGGCGCGGATGGACTCCTCGACGTCCATGCTGGCAAGATTGCGGAAAAGCATGGCTGTGGGGCGGATTTGAGTCTCGCCCAAAGACATCACGGGAAACTCCAAGGGAAAACCTCCGGCTTCCCAAACACCGCGCTTCACAAATTCAGCAATCTCGCGGAAGTGCGCGTTGCAAGGCGTCAACTCAGACCAGGTGTTGCAGATGCCGATAACCGGGCGTCCATCGAAAAGATCATGAGGCCAGCCCTGGTTTTTCATCCAGCTACGGTAGAGGAACCCGTCTCGGTCCTGTCGTCCAAACCATTCCTGACTGCGAAGCTTCTTCATTGTGTCCCAATCTCTAAACATTTTGTGATCCGCTTTGAAAACGACTCCGTTTTACGATCTTCGCCGAAGACGCATCTCAAAACAATCCGATGATATCGGAAATAAGGTATCCAGACGTAGTCTGAACTTGACGAAAAGATGCGTCCGCAGGATGATTTCTGTGGTTTCATCGAGAGCAAAATAACTAAGGAGCCTCTGACATGATTGCCGGTTTTGCTGGATCTAATTTGCGGTTTAAAAAGTTTCGCTCAATTCTTCTTTCGATGGCCATAGTGGCAATAGTCGGTGGCCTCGTCGTCGCGCTCTCATCCCCATTATTCGCCAATGCCAAGACACTTCGAATTTACTTCGTGGATGTTGAGGGCGGCCAATCCACGTTATTTGTTACGCCTGGCGGACAATCTCTGTTAATTGACACAGGATGGCCCGGTCACGATGGCCGTGATGCAGACCGCATTGTCGCGGCTGCGAAAAATGCTGG
>JBOGLB010000332.1:0-7168 GCA_050745965.1 Terriglobales bacterium
CGTACAACGACAATCAAACTGAACAGTCATTACAGTTAAGCGACACGCAGGTGATCAGTTCAAGTGTGGTCAACGAAACGCGGTTTCAGTATCACCGGGAAACTGAAAATCAAACTGCCCAAAGCAGCGGCCCTACGATATCGGTCTTGCAGGCCTTTACCAAGGGCGGAAATCCGCAGGGAACCGTCAAGGACACGCTGAACCGGTATGAATTTCAGAACTACACCTCGATAGTTCACGGCAAGCACTTCATAAAAGTCGGTGCGCGACTGCGGGCGGTCACGGATACGAATCAATCAACCGGGAATTTTAATGGCAGATTTACATTCCCTTCGATTCAGGCATATCGGGTAACGCAAATGGGGCAGACAGCAGCATGTCTGGCTGCGGCCCCGAATCCGCAAACAGCCCAGTGCGGTCCCAGCCAATTCTCGATCACAACCGGCCAGCCACAAACCAGTGTCTCAATGGTTGACGTGGCCCCTTATGCTGAGGATGACTGGAGAATTCGTCCCAATCTGACGCTCAGCTACGGCCTGCGCTTCGAAAGCCAAAATGACATTCACGATCATGCGGATTTTGCGCCCCGCCTGGGAATTGCCTGGGGTTTGGGCGGAGGAAAGAAACCACCTAAGACGGTATTGCGGGCTGGGTACGGAATCTTTTACGACCGCTTCCAATACAACGAGATTTTGCAGCAGGACCGCCTTAACGGAATTACGGAGCAAACCACAATCGTGCAATCACCGGATTTCTATCCCGCGATCCCAGCGCCGGGCACAATTTCAGGGATACAATCTCCGACGATTTATCAGGTAAATCCAAATTTGCGGTCGCCATCTACGATGCAAACCGCGGCCAGCATCGAGCGCCAGCTAGCCAAATCAACGACGGTAGCGGTTACTTATCTCAATTCGCGGGGAAATAATCAGTTTCTGACTAGAAACATCAATGCCCCGGAGCCGGGAACGTTCGACCCGTCGGTCCCGGGCAGCGGTATCCGGCCATTTGGAGGCACCACAAATATTTATCAGTATGACTCGGAGGGTATTTTCCGGCAGAACCAGCTGATCACCAACGTTCGGGTCAACCTCGGACCCAAGCTCTCCCTCTTTGGCTTTTACACGCTGAGCTTCGCTAACAGCGACACGTCAGGACCCTCGAGTTTTCCCTCCAACCAATACAACATTATGCAGGATTACGGCAGGGCTTCTTTCGACGTCCGGCATCGCCTGTTTTTGGGAGGGAACATAGCCCTGCCGTATTCGTGGCGGCTGAATCCATTTTTAATTGTTAATTCGGGCAAGCCATTTGACATCACGGTGGGGCAGGATCTGAACGGCGATTCGATATTCAATGATCGTCCCGGGTTTGCGAATAGTTCAACATCAGCAAACGACACGAGAGACACTTCTTTGGGTGACTTCAATCTCGCGCCCGGCACCGGCGATGTTGTCCCGGTCAATTACGGCGACGGTCCGGCATCCTTCGCGCTGAATTTGCGGGTGAGCCGGACGTTCGCATTTGGTCCAGAAGCGCAGGGACACTCCGGCGGTGGCGGATGGGATGGTGGACACCACGGGGGCCCTCCCGGCGGCGGCTTAGGCGGACGAGGGCTGAGTGGGGGCGGCGGGAATCCCTTTGGGCCGCGCACAGCCGCGAATCGCCGCTATAGTATGACGCTCAGCGCTTCGGCACGAAATATCTTCAATCACGTGAATTATGGCCCCCAAGTGGGAAACCTTAACTCGCCACTATTCGGGCAGTCCAACGGACTGGCCACCGGCCCATTTTCCTCAGGCAATTCGATCCGGCGTATTGATCTGCAAGTGATCTTTGATTTCTAGCTCGTTCGCGTCTTGCGATCCGCTTTTTCCTAACTCTAACTGACAATTTCTTGTTCACTCGTCACAACCGGTATGTGATGTGTGCACTTAGCATCTGGAAGTTCCCCCGCTAGACTTCCCAATTGGGGAGCTTCTGAGCTCGCGAATTCCGGGAAAGAAGTTCCCATTCCGGGAACGGTTGCCGGATCAGGTGCGCCCGAAAGAACATTATTCGATTGCTCCTCGCAAGAGAACCGTTTTAGCTGTCAGAAGGGTTTGAAGACATGAGTGCCGCCCCGCAATTTCGTGAACAAAATGACACCTTCAATGCCGGGTTCTGGCGGGCGGCACTTGATGCATGTCCTGAAAGTCTGGCCGTAGTGGAGACCGGCCGCATTCTGTATGCGGATCGCGCCTTTGGAAAAGCTTTTGGTTTTCCCCGCACGACAGAATTGCAAGGCCGTCTGTTGGCGGATTTGCTGCCGCAAAGTACGCGCTTTCTAAATTCTCAGGAAATCCAATTCGCTACCCCGGAGGGCCGAATTCAGATTGAGGCCTCAACCTCCGAGTTTGAGGCAGATCAGCGCGTTTTCCAGGTCATCTGCATACGTCCAGCTCCGCAGGCGAACTTCGTTGGCGGATCGTCCGGCGAGGCACAAACGAGGCAAAGCATTCGCCAGTTGTCGGCCGGTATTGCGCATGATCTTAACAACATCATGACCGGCATCATGCTTTATAGCGATCTGCTCATTTCCGGAATCGAAGCTGGCAGCCGCTTTCGCCACCACGCGGAGGCAATTCACAAGGCGGGAACCAATGGGGTGTCCCTGATTCAGCAACTGATGATTCCATCCCGCGAGGAAGCGCTGGCGATACAGCCCCTGTCGTGGAATCAGGTTGTTTCCGAAATGATGAGCCTGCTGACCCGGCTCTCCGGGGAAAACATTGAGATCGAATCCAAACTGGCCGAACCGTCAGGCTTGGTCAAAATAGATTCCGGCAGCGCAGAGCGGATCATTCTGAACCTTGTGCTGAATGCGCGAGACGCAATGCCAGCCGGGGGCAAGATCACCCTATCAACCCGGAATTGCACTTTCTGTTTTGCCAACTCAGCGAATAAAACGACCAGGCCCATTCCTTGCGTGGAGTTCTCGGTAGCAGACACCGGTAGCGGCATGGACAGCAAGACTCTAAAGCAGGTGTTTCGCCCCTTCTTCACTACCAAATCGCGAAACCGCGGAAACGGTCTTTGGTTGACGGTCGTGCACGACATCATCAAGCAGTGCGGTGGAGAGATTGCGATTGAAAGCAGTGTAGGGAAGGGTACGCGGGTAATCATTCGTATGCCGCGAATCGAAGTGTCGTAGGAATCGCGTTAGGTGTAGATGAATTTGTCGAAGTAATCGCTTGTGATGCCAAGGCTCGATCGGCGAGCCGGAAAGTGAGTCGTTATGGCCAGCGCTGCCGCACTAGCTCCTTCCGTTCAAAATTCGCAGATCGAGGGAGCAAATTTCTTAAATCTGTTGGTTGTGGATGACGAGCGTGCCATTCGTGAAGTGTGCCGCGAGGTCGCCCAATCCCTGGGTTTTAATACGACGGTCGCCGACTCCGCCGAACATGCCTATCGGCTCCTGGATACACAAAGCATTGATGTCCTCTTGCTCGATCTGAAGTTGCCCGGCGCGAATGGCCTTGAGGCCCTGAATCAGATAAAGCAACGCCGCCCCGACGCCGCCATTATTGTGGTAACCGGATATGGAACTGTACAGTCCGCCGTGCACGCCATGAAAAACGGCGCCTACGATTATGTAACCAAGCCATTCAGCATGGAAGAACTGAAAATGCTTTTGCAGAGAGTGGCTGGACATTTAAAGCTAAAGACCGAGAACCGCATTCTGCGCGAGAAGATCAAGTCCAAGCACGGCTTTGGCAACATGATCGGACGCGCTCCTGAGATGGAAAAGCTTTATCGGATTATCGCCAAGGCGGCATACAGCAATCATCCCGTGCTTATCCTCGGCGAAAGTGGAACCGGCAAGGAAATTGTCGCCCGTTCCATTCATTTTTCCGGCCCATTTCGCGACAAGCCCTTTATTCCAGTGGATTGCGGATCGCTGGTTCCTACTCTCATCGAGAGTGAGTTGTTCGGCTACGCGAAAGGCGCATTTACCGGGGCGACACAATCGAAAGAAGGTCTGCTTGCGATCGCCGAGGGAGGAACCGTTTTTCTGGACGAGGTGGGCGAAATGCCTGTGGATCTTCAGGCAAAACTACTGCGCGCAATCCAGGAAAAGGAGATTCGCCAGGTGGGCAGCACCAAACGCACAAACATCAATGTACGAATCCTCGCGGCCACGAATCGCGATCTGGAACAAGCCGTGGCGCAGGGAACCTTTCGCAGGGATCTCTACTTCCGGCTCAATGTGTTGAGCCTACGGATACCGCCCCTGCGTGAGCGCCGCCAGGATATACCGCTTCTGGTTGTGCACTTTCTGGAGCGGATTTCGCGCAGCGGCGGACACGAACGCAGCCTGAGCGATGATGCGCTGAAATCCATGCTCGCATACGATTGGCCGGGGAATGTGCGCGAACTGGAAAATTGCCTGGAGCGCGCTTGTGCACTCACCAGCGGGCCGGTGATCCACCTTTGCGACTTGCCCGCGAACATTCACAGTGGTGCGGGAGTCTTTTCCGCGGGAGATACGTCTGCCAAAATTATTCCAATGACCGAATTGGAGCGGCAGACGATTCTTAGCACCATCACACAGCTCAACGGGGACAAGTTGATGGCGGCGCGCCTGCTGGGCATCGGCAAGACGACCCTCTATCGCAAACTGAAGGAATATGCTTCCCAGGATAGCTAAGGGAAGCGCATTTCTTCCCATCATGGAACAAAAAGCGAAACGCAGGAAGAGGAAGAGTCTTATTCTCAATCGTATAAGTCTGGCCCCTTTCGTGCTACTCAATTGCCATGATTCTCTTAATGACAACCTCCGCGAAAGCCCAGGAATGTGCCACCGCCATCACCCAGGCTACTTCTGAACCCGTGAAAATAGCCGCAACCCTTGGTCAAGCCGCCTCCCTGCTCAAAGCGGATGAGTTCGCGGCGCTGATCGTTGACCAGCAATTTCAGGAAGGCGATCCGGATGAGGCAGAGCGGGTTCTGCTGCATATGGGAATGGCAACCCCGCTTTACATCAATTTGGCGATCAGTGGGGTCGAGCGCGTCATTCGAGAATTGCGGACAGCGTTGCACCGCCGGAAGAAAGAGATGCTCATTGCCCGCCAGGGAGCGGAACAGAAATTGCGCAACGAGTTGAAGGACACCGTTACGGCGCTGCTACTTTCCTGCGAGATGGCTCTTCAAGTCCCAACCCTGCCGTCCGCAGCCGAGATAAAACTGTGCGCCGTGGATACCCTGGCTCGAGCGATGCGGGAAAAAATCGGCGGGGTACGGGAAGCATGATCCCCTAACAGGCTGCGAAAAAACCCGAGGTTGCGTTTGTTTTCGGGTGGCGCAGCGGTTGACCGTTGCGACAACTCGCTCGCTCTCAACACCGGCTTTAAGTCACTAGGGCAAACGGTCGCGAGAATGTACTTTTCCCGCAACGTGTTTAGCCGAACGACAATCTGACTTCCGGCACGGCGAAGCAGACTAGCGGAAGAATGTTCCCCATCGCTCGGTTTTGAAGGGGCACCACTTTAGTAGTGCCTTAAATCCTTAGAATTTGACCATCGGCGCGGCTGAAGGCCGTGCCCTCTCAAAGCGAGGGGGAAGCAGCGCTCTTCAAAGCTCCTGCTCATGGCATGTTAGCCGCCGAGGTCAGCCAACATGCGAGGAATCGCTTCGCCGAAAATTTTCACTTTGAACTCACCCTGCGAGTTCTTCTGCGCCATCTTCAGGCGTCTCTTCCAGCATAAATTCCAAGACATCTTGGGGAACCGGATTGTTCCAGACTGGGGCGAAAGACTGACGGTGCAACGGACACGGTCCATGCTCGCGCAGAGCCGCAATGTGGCGCGGTGTGCTGTACCCTTTATTGGAAGCCAGTCCATACAGCGGAAAAATGGGATCCCATTCGCGCACCATGCGATCGCGCTCGACCTTCGCGATAATAGACGCTGCGGCGATGGATGCGGACAGGGCGTCTCCGTGAATGATCGCATTCTGCGGCAGTTCGCAGTCCAAACGGAGAGCGTCCACTAGAAGATGATCTGGACATGGCTGCAATTGTGTGACCGCCAGTTTCATGGCCACGCGGGAAGCCTGGTAGATATTGATTTGATCAATACGTGCCGCATCCACGGCCGCAATGGACCAGGCGATGGCGTGTTCTCGGATTCTTCGCGCCAAAATCTCCCGCCGCTCCGGCAAAAGCAGTTTTGAATCCCGCAGTCCGCGAACCCGGTACCCGGGATCGAGAATAACCGCGGCTGCCACGACCGGTCCAAAGAGCGACCCGCGCCCCACTTCATCAACTCCTGCGACTAAAACCGCGCCGTTCGCCCGTGCCCTCTTCTCGAACTTCAGGGTGCAATGCAGACGCTTGAGTAAGCGAAGCTTCGCGGCGGATGCCGAGAGCTTTTTTTCGCGAGCAGTTTTGGCGGTGGCTGGCATGTCTGGATGCGCGAATAAAGTCATCTTCTCCGACACACGGCCTGTGGAGCAAGCTGGAAAACTCCCGCGTACTTAGTTTACAAATCAAATAGGGTGCGGGAACCATTCCGGCACACCTCGGTTTGCCTTTTCACGAGCGCGGTCCCGGTAACCTTAGGGCCGTTACCCCCGTAAATTGACCACGTTTTGCCGGACTGCTATTTTCGGTTCGGAGGAAGCCTCCTTTGTCCGCCGAGAGTGCCGAGAGTGAAATGACGCCGTGTCTCCCCGCCGAGTCCCCGGAACGCGCCGCCACGCGCGTGAGGGTCGCCATGCCGCTTCGGGTGACGTTTTGGGACACCGAAAATAAACCGTTGCTCGACATGGCATGTACCTATGACATTTCCGAACGCGGCGCACGCATCAGCGGAATGCGTGCGGTGGTGGAAGCGGGAGAGATCGTTGCCATCGAGCGCGGACGCAACAAGACTTTTTGCCGCGTAGTGTGGGTCGGAGATCCCGATACCGAGCAGCGCGGACAGGTTGGTATTCAGAACGTCGAAACCGACCGGCCCATGTGGGACAGCGAACTGCGCGAGATGAATTCCGTATTCGATCCCGTCTCGATTGAAAAGAAAACAAAAACCAAAGCTTCCGGCCCGCGTTTTCGCGACGAAAACCGCCGCAGCCATTCGCGGTTCAATGTCGCAGGCGTCGCAGAAATGACCTCGCAGGACCCCAAAAG
>JBOGLB010000333.1:0-5495 GCA_050745965.1 Terriglobales bacterium
GAAATTGCAATCTCAAAATTCCGCGCAAGTTGTCTGGCGGTGCTCAAGCGTGTTCAGAAGAGTGGCAAGTCTATCCTCGTAACGCGTTTTGGAAAACCAATGGCCCAGATCGTGCCTGTTTCCGCCGCTCCCAAGTCGTCCAAAAGATGGCTGGGTGCAATGAAGGGTAGTATGCGAATAGCAGGAGACATTGTCGGTCCGGTCTTTGATCCTGATGACTGGGACGTCCTTCGCGACTGAACCTTCCCGAGGTGGCGCAGCGCTTCAGCGCTTCGGTTTAGCCTACAACTGATTTAATCGCAAAGCTGAAAGCTTTGCGCCACCCAAAATCAAAGTCAGCGGGCGAGGCGCCCGCTCCAACACATGCAGACCTCAGCTACGGAACTGCGCCGCTCCATCCCACACTAACTGGACGGCCAGCGCCAAAATTAGGAATCCAAAGATGCGATTGATCGCTCCGGTTGCGCCCGGACCTAATCGCTTAACGAATGGTCCACCCAAGGACAGAAATAAAAACACAACCAATCCAAGCGCAATGATTCCAATCACCATCCCGAAATAAGCTACCATGCTGTCGGCGTGAGCTGCGACTCCCATGACTACTCCGATCGCTCCGGGCCCGGACAACATCGGCATCGCCATGGGCGTCAGTGAGATATCCTCTTTGGTGCTGGCTTCGTGGCTTTCCGCCGGGGTCATTCGGCTGCTCGCCGTGACCATGCCCCAAGCGGTATTGGCGACGATCAACCCGCCGGCAATTTGCAGCACCGGCAGGGAGATGCCGAAGAAATTCAGCACGAAGCGTCCAAAAAATAAAAATACAATCAGGATTGCTATAACATACAGCGCCGTCTTAAGCGCGGTGTACTTACGCTCTGCCGGCAGCATTTCGGATGTAAGCGCAAAAAACATTGGCACTCCGCCGAAAGGATTGACGATGGGAAATAGCGCAAGAAAAGTCGCGAGCGCGGCTGAGGGTGTATCCCGCAGGAAATGTTGCACCACGTTGCCGGGATTCATGAACAGGAAAGTTTAACAGCCGACGGAAGGGAAATTCACTTCCGGCTCAGATAAGCCCTGGGGGGAAGCCGTTCTGAGTGGTTGGAAGTTGGCCCATCAGGGATTTGGGTGGCGCAGCACTTTCAGTACTGCGGTTCGGCCTGCAACTGAAGTTCAATCGCAAAGCTGAAAGCTTTGCGCCACCCGTCAGCGCGTCATGCCTAAAAGCGTATGCCATCCACGAAATTTGCGGGGCGCGCCCGACCCGCACAAAAAATCGGTCAGCGGTAGCTTTCCAGAACTTTCGACGCGCGGACCAGCGCCTCTTCCAGCGCGCTGATTTGCTGACGCGTCCGTTCGAGGTCATGCTTATCAATGGCCTCGTTCACGCCGGGAATCACGACGGCGGCATATCCCGTGTATTCTCCCGGCGCGTAAATCGAGTGGCGATACCAGGGACGATTGGGGAGGCCTTCAGGAATGAGCAGAGCGCGTTCGGTATCCACAAGCTTTTCGTTCAGTTTGCTCGCGTCGCTGGGAGGATTGTGTTGGATGGCAAGCATTTTCGCACCAGCCTTTTCAAACTGTCGTGCAGCCTGTGCCGCCTCACCGAAATCCAGCGCCTGATTTCCAAATTCGACATCCGCCCGTTTCTTCGCGATCTCAATGTAAGCCGCTACTTCTTTTCCATACTCTTCGTAGTCGTAGGGCAGAACATCGGCGTCGGCCATGCGGATAGCCAACAGTCCAAAGATTCGCGCCATCTCCTGCTCATATGCGAAATCGGGATCTCCGAATTTCTTGAACCAGGCGAAATCATCGAAAACAGAATGGTAAACGCCATACGCGCCCGTCGAACCGATATCGGTGGAGGGTACGCCCAAGTGTTGGAGAAAAACCGCATAGTCAGAACCACTTCCCAAATCACCCACGGGGACATCGGTTGCACCCGCTGCCGGAGGACGGTACGTACTAGTGCTGGTTTCGCGCGTGTTAACTGCCTCGGCGCTGTTTTTTTGCCATGCACTATAAACGGTTCCCCCGCTAGGGCTCGGCACTTCTTTGGCAGCATCCCGCAAAAACTGTTTTAGGCTGGGCACCCCCGACGCTCCGAACTTCGGTCCTGAGACCGCGACATCCACGTTAAAGTATGCTGCGGCGTTGGCAAGGTCGGCTTCGTGCTGCTCACCCCATTCCGTCGAACCCATTAATCCCTCTTCCTCGGCATCCCAACTTGCGAATACGATGGTGCGCTTTGGCTTCCATCCCGACTTCAGTAATTCGCCGATTCCGTGAACCGCTTCGAGCATCGCCGCCGTTCCGCTGTTCGGATCCACTGCGCCATAGACCCAGGCATCGCGATGATTGCCCGCGACCACCCAGTCATTCGGTGTCTCGCCCCCCGGGACGCGGCCAATGACGTCCCAAATTGTATGGAATTGATAATCCTGCTCAAGGTGCATTTTTACTTTTACCGGCCCGGGGCCAACGTGATAGGTAAAGGGCAACGCGCCTTGCCATTGACGCGGAGAATCAGGGCCGCCTAAATGTTCAAGAATTGGCCACGCGTCTGCATAAGAAATTGGAGTGGTGGGAATTTTCGGCATCTGCGCGGACTGCGCCGGAGATATCCGCTTTGAGTCGGGCAGAGATGGAACCGAAGCTATGCCTGGCGTGGTAGGATCCCCGGGAAATTCGAACATGTATCCAATAGAACCTCGCTGCACACCGGTATCGGGATGCCACGGGCCCTTCGGATATTTGTCGCCGCGCACCCATCCATCGTCAGCCGGATCGGAGTAGATAATCAGCCCGGCCGCGCCATGCTCCTGCGCCACGAATGCCTTTACGCCGCGAAAATTCTCCCCGTATCGCGCCAAAACAATTTTGCCGCGCACATCAATTTTCAGGTCGTCCAGTTTTTTATAGTCAGCCGGAGTGCCATAGTTAACGTACACAATTTCCGCCTCCGCGTCGCCCGAGGGCGACATGCCATTGAACGGCATCACCACACGCGGATCATCCTGAAATGGATCTCCATCAACATGTTCTCGGGTTGGACCGTGCATGTGAACTCCGGCGGGCGCGGTCACGTCCACAGTGATCTCTTTTGGATAATTCATCCATACGCGGTATTCGACAATTTGAGTGTCGAGACCAGCCTCGCGAAATTTTGCCGCTACGTAATTGGCCGTAGCTTTGTCCTCAGGCGAACCCGCAACGTGAGGGGCCTTGGTCAAAATTCTCAAATGCTCTTCCGCAAGTTTGGGGTCGGGGACGGCGAGAAAACGGGTTTCCACTGCTCTTTCCTGGGCGGAATTCTGAAAGCCGAAGATAGATTGATCCGAAGTTGCGGCTTTGGGAGCATCACCGCTCACATTCGGACAGAAAATCGCTAAGAAGAAGAGGATGAGCGATGGGAAAACAAGATTAGGGAATATCTTCATGGGCTCTCGCTTGAAACAGATTAAGTTAGCACAATCCGAGAGAATCTGGGCCTTCAAGTGCGGACTTACGATCATCACTTTGACCTGATGCGGGTGAAAGTATGGAGATAAGCCGTGTGCGGGCGGGTGCTGAAAATGACAATTCTATCTAATCTGCCCCGTCCCAATGACTTCGTACTTCGTTGACGTCAACTCGGCCAACCCAAAGGGGCCGCGGCAATGAAGTTTCTGTGTGCTGACGCCCATTTCTGCGCCAAAACCAAATTCGCCGCCGTCGGAAAAACGCGTCGAAGCATTCCAGTACACTGCGGCCGAATCAACAAGCCGCAGAAACCGCCTTGCGTTTCGCTCATCTCTGGTCACGATGGCGTCGGAATGTTTCGTCGAATACTGGTTAATGTGCGAGATTGCTTCGTCCACTCCAGCGACCACCCGAATTGCGATGCACAGCCGCAAGTATTCTTCTTCCCAGTCTTGAGGCTCTGCCGCGCGAACTGGCAATCCTGACGACAATCTCAAAGTCTCCTCATCGCCACGAACTTCCACGCCTGATTCGAGCAATTGTTTGACGACGCGCGGGACGTAATCCTTCGCGATGTGCTCGTGCACCAGAAGCTTCTCGGCTGCGTTGCAGACGGACGGCCGCTGCGTCTTTGCATTGATGACAATCCGGTCTGCCATGTCAAAATCCGCGAATTCATCCACAAAGATGTGACAATTTCCCGCGCCCGTTTCAATCACCGGGACCGAAGAGTTCTCGATTACATAAGAAATTAGAGCGGCCCCGCCGCGAGGGATGAGCACATCTACCAATCCTCTCGCCTTGATCAATTCGTGGACAGATTCGCGAGTGCTGGAATCCAGCAATTCAATGGCGCCCTCAAAAACCCCCGCGACATCAGTCAGGATTTCAACAATCCGACGATTGCTGTTGGCCGCTTCCTTTCCGCCACGAAGCACGATCGCATTCCCGGTCTTAAACGCAAGCGCGACGGTATCGGCAGTCACGTTGGGACGTGATTCATAGATAATTCCGATGACCCCCAACGGCACTCTCAGTTTCCGGATATGTATGCCGCTGGGCCGTGTCCACTCGGCCAATGTCTCGTAAACCGGATCAGGAAGGTTCGCGACACCTCGCATGCCTCGCGCCATAGATAAAATTCTTTCGGGATTCAGAAGAAGCCGGTCCAGCATGGCGTCCGCGAGTCCGGAGGCTTCAATGTCCCATTGGTTGGCCTCAAGAATGCTTTTCTCATTGGCCTCGATTGCGTCCGCCATGGCAAGCAAAATAGTATTTTTCTGATTCGTGGAAAGCTGCGCGAGTTGGACAGCCGCATATTTCGCCCGCAGGAGCTTGTCATGCGTCGAAGCCGGCGCCCTGAATGTGGTCGCCATTAAGAACCGCCTCGTTGTGGAGGGAAATAGGTTCCAACCTTCCGCTCTATCGCTTTGGAGATCGCACTGGCATCTCGTCCATTCACAATCGCAACACTCACTCCGCCTTCGCTCGCGGCTTTTGCTGCGCGCAACTTCGAGCGCATGCCTCCCGTGCCTAAATTACTCTTGGCGTTGCAGAGAGCTTCCATTTGCGGAGTGAGTTTGCGAACCGTACGCAACAGACGAGAACGATTGCCGTTGGGGACATAAAAACCATCCACGTCCGTCAGCAGAAGCAACCAATCCGCTTTGACCGCCGTCGCGAGCAGAGCGCTCAATTCGTCATTGTCGCCGAAAGCCCCCACCAATTCGCGGACCGAAACGCTGTCATTTTCATTCACGATTGGCAGTACCCCCAACTTAAGCAGCTCGTGCAGCGCATTCTGCAAATTCTTGTAGCGCACCGGAGAAGTAAAATCGTCGCTCGAAAGCAACAACTGCGCCACTATTTTTTTGCCAAAAAAAAGCCGCTCGTATGTGTTCATCAACACACTCTGCCCAACGGCAGCGCAAGCTTGCATCAGCGGCACAGTGGATGGTCTTCTAGTGAGTCTCAAATTCGACATGCCGGAAGCAATGGCGCCCGACGTGACAATCAAATATTCATGC
>JBOGLB010000334.1:0-2584 GCA_050745965.1 Terriglobales bacterium
TGTCCATACATCTGTTATCAAGTGAAAAAAAAGTTCCCCACAAAAACTGGCGGAGAGGGACCCTGTAGATGTCCGCATGGTAGGTAAGGATTGAGGCTATGACAAGTATTGCCAGCCAAGCCAGGCCAACTATCCAGACTCGGGAAGCTGCTGGCGCCGGGGCGCGGCGATTCAACACAAAAGCCAAAAGAAATGCAGTGCCCCACAGCAAAGGACTGTAGGGTAGGTCGATCAGTCGGCTGCGAGAGTGCCAGACAAAGAGTCCGACAACCGCGCATAGAGCACCCCCCAAGACAACGGTCACGACCAGTGCCAGAACAATGTGCACAAAGTAGCTCAATTGTTTTTGCATAATTGTCGAAGTTGCCAGCGGCCAATTCTCAAGGTTACTCGACCTGTTGCAGCCCGAACTCTTTCGAGTTCACTACGGAAATAGTATCTCCGGGGGGGCCCTGATGGTTTAGGCGGAAGGATCGGCGATGGTAGCAGAATCCTCCATTATAAACCAGACACGTGAACGCTCCGCCGCGGAACAGGAACACCGCTGTCTTAAAGCAGTCGGCGAAATAGCGCTGTCCGCAATATCTAGTAGCGGCTCCGTTTAATTGCCATCTCCAAACTGTGGGGTCATCCCAAGCTTGCGAGGAGTTTCGCGCGTGGCAAGGTTGACGCGATTAGCTTTGATTTCCACCGATCTTTTTCCTGCGAATCATTCTTTCCCTGTTAGAATCTTTAAAATCCAAATCCCGGAGTAAAAATGCAGGCCATTCTTGCGCTGGAAGATGGCAGAATCTTCCGAGGCAAAGGCTACGGAGCAAAGGGCGAATGTTACGGCGAAGTCGTTTTTAATACTTCCATTACCGGGTACCAGGAAATTTTTACCGATCCTTCCTACGCCGGACAAATCGTAGTTCTCACCAATCCCGAAATCGGCAATTACGGCACCAATTCTGAAGACAGCGAATCCACCCGCCCTTATATCGAAGGGCTGATTGTGCGTGAGTTTTCGCGTGTCAGCTCCAACTGGCGGTCGCAACAGGTCGCTGAAGAATATCTCGAGCAGTTCAAGATTCCAGTTCTGGGCGATATTGACACGCGTTCTTTGGTTCGTCATTTGCGCGACCACGGCGTGATGAGGGGAGTGATTTCTACTCTCGAAACCGATACGGAAAAACTGGTGGCGAAAGCCCGTTCTATCCCGAAGATGGATGGAACCGACCTTGCCAAAGTTGTCAGCACCAGCAAGACTTATGTATGGGAAACCGGCGAGCGCTCGCATCTTCCCGACGAGATTGTCGGAGTAAAAGACGATCCCGAACGCTTTCATGTAGTGGCTTATGATTTCGGCATCAAGCACAACATTCTGCGTAAGTTACGTGGCGATGGATGCAAGGTCACGGTGGTGCCGGCTGAGACTCCGGCTGAAGACGTTCTGTCGCTGAAACCCGATGGCGTGTTTCTGTCAAACGGTCATGGCGATCCCGAACCTTGCACCTACGCCGTGGACAATATTCGTCGGCTCATGGGACGCCAGCCAATTTTCGGAATCTGCCTGGGACACCAACTAACGGGGATCGCCCTCGGCGGCAAGACTTTCAAGTTAAAGTTTGGACACCACGGCGGCAACCATCCAGTTCAGCAAATTCAGTCCGGCAAGATCGAGATCACTGCGCACAATCACAATTTCGCGGTAGATCCGGATTCTCTGCCGCAAAGCGAAGTCGAGCTAACTCACATTGACCTCAATGACAACACACTCGAAGGCATGCGCCATCGCAACCTGCCATTGTTCACGGTGCAATATCATCCGGAGGCGTCGCCCGGTCCGCACGATTCGCATTATCTCTTCAAAGATTTCGTGAAACTGATGGAGGAATGGAAAGGGTGAACATGAAGAACGTCCTCCTGCTTCTGACCTGCATTACCCTAACCGGCTGCTCTCGAAATTCCACCAACGCCGACCTAGCCAAGCGGGGCGTAACCGCCTGCGGAGTCTTAACCGACGATCAACATCAACCAATCGCCAACGCTTTTATCGAATTGCACCACTCCGCCAAAGACCCAACGGTAATGCAAACTCGCTATCAAGTCGGAAGAACGGATGTTAAGGGCCAATTCGATGTAGAGGGCTTAGCACAAGGCCAGTATTGGATGGCCGTCATCCCCAAAGGACAATGCAATCCAAAATCGAAAGAAGAAAACGAATCGCGACGAGTGCAGGTTGATGTTCCCAACGGAACTCCGGGAACGGAATGCAAGACGCACTGGCAAGTCGTACAGGATGCATCCTGCAAAGTGACAGTGGAATGAGCAATGCAATTGGGGGACATTGAACTTCCTTTAACCATAAATAACTGTCATCCCGAGTGCCGGACGAGCCGCGCGCAGCGCGGTGAGAACAAGAGAGGGATCTGCATTTGAGAAGTAAGCGCTACTCGATTAAGACCCCAACCCGGAATGGCTGACGGATGGGAGGGAGAACCGAAATGCATATCCCTCGCTGCGCTCGGCATGACATGGATGTTAAGCGAGAGCGAAAGACGAAGAACGCGGTTTAAAGGGTACCCCAATAACTGTCATCCCG
>JBOGLB010000335.1:0-8169 GCA_050745965.1 Terriglobales bacterium
CAATGGGTTCGGTTGCATGTGTGGGAGGCGCGATTATTTTCGGAATTAACCTGCCAAAGATTCGAGTCGTAGCTCGGCGGCTCATCATTGCCCAAACCATGGCCGGGGGCGATCCGTCGGTAGAGATGACCGCAAGGATTGCGGAAGATTGAATATTCTCTCGGGGACGTTTGTCGAAACTTGTTGAAACTCCGCTTGCGCCGGATCTTCTGTCTGACATTTGTCAGCCCCACACAGTGACGTTCCGCACTGGCGCTTCATTCCCGTTTGTCGCAATCTAACAATCACAACACCGCATGGCGTGCGGAAGCGCGTCAGTTTTTGAAAACATTAGGAGGAACTATGCGTGTCTCTCGTATGCTCGCGACCTTATTTTTGGTTCTCACGTTTTCTTCGCTTCTCTTCGCAGCCGATCTTACCGGCAAATGGATGGGACCGATGGAGAGTGGCGGCGAGGCCGTTTTCACTCTGAAGTTGGCCAATAACTCAGTCACCGGAAGCATGACTGGAATTGACGGGAAAGAATATCCCATCATCGAAAGCAAATTGGACGGTGACAACATTTCCTTCACCGTCGCTTCGCAATGGCAGGGGAATCCAGTTAAGCTATTTGTGAAAGGTAAAGTGGCCGGTGAACAGATGAAGCTGAACATCGCAGCTGACAACGGCTATTGGAGCACGGACGCAACCGTAACCAAAGAAGCAAAGAAATAAAAGCCGCGGGCCGACTGAGTCCCTCTGAAATTGTCCACCTGGGGACAGTCGCCCTCGGCTGTCCAGGCGAGCAACGCTCGCCAGAAAAACCCCGCTACCGAATCCCATCCAACACCGCACTACGCAGCGGCGCCGGAGTCAACGTGACGACCAGCATTGCCAATCCCAACAACGCCACACCCCAACGCGCTCCCCCGAGTTTCGGAAAATCCGGCGCCTGTCGCTGCCGCCATGAAACAATATTCATAATCGCGATCAGCCCCGCCCAAACGCGCCATCCCGCGTACCATTCCCCAAGGTAAACCAGAGCGATAACCGTGATCCACGAAATGTAGCGATGAGCTTTCGGCCACAGCGCATAGACGATGTGTCCGCCGTCGAGTTGTCCGCTGGGCAACAAATTCAATGCTGTCGCAAACATGCCCACCCACGCGGCAATCGCGCTGGGGTGCATATACACTCCGCTCAACGGAAGCGCGCCAAGGTGATAAGACGGCAGCGCAGCGGCGAGCCCGCGATGAATAATCTGGAAAATCAACGGATATCCCAGTTGCAAGTCAGACGCACCCATACCTGCCGGCATTGGCTTCGAAAGTCCGAGCGATATGGCCAAACTGACCACGCTCACCACGAATCCCGCGATCGGCCCAGCGATCCCAATATCAAATAGCGCAGCCCGTGTGCGAATCGGCGACCTGATCCGTATCACCGCTCCCAGCGTTCCAATCAGGGTTGGGGCCGGAATGAAAAATGGTAGCGTGGCATATACGCGGTAATAACGGCAATAAAGGTAGTGTCCCATTTCATGCGCCATCAGAATTAAAAGCAACGTTCCCGAGAATGGGATACCGAGAAGCAATCGTGAAGGTTGCGCCAGCGCCCACTTGATCGGGAAGAACGGTATATATTCATCGCCCACAGTGAACGCCGCCTGGTTGTGCAGGAAGTTAAACTCCATGCGCGCGCCTACCACCAGCGTGGTAAAAACCGTGAGAATAAGTAAGAGGATGTGCAGCCAATAACGCTGCGGCCGCCGCTCAATCACATACACCGGCATCGGACGGTAAAAATCGGTGGTAGAGGAAACTGCGGAGATGGAATCAGACATCGAGAATCCGGTCGGCAAAACGCTCTAACGATGCTTATGATTGAGGACGGCCAGCTATGCGGGCAAGAGCCAGTTAATCGCTAATCATTAATCTATGGACTGCAACTCCTTGCCAGGTTTGAAGCGCACTGCCTTGCCCGGAGGAATCGAAACCTCTGCGCCCGTTCGAGGATTGCGCCCTATACCGGTTTTTCGCGGGCGCACATTAAACACTCCGAATCCGCGCAGTTCGATTCGGTCGCCTTTTGTCAGCGATCGTTTCATGCTCTCGAATACAGTTTCGACCGCCAATTCGGCTTTGGTCTTGGTGATTCCGGTTTTGTTCACCACTTCGTTGATGATATCCAGCTTTATCACAGGCGGCTCCCGGCGACGCTATAGGGTACCAAGTTATTGATGCTAAGGGACATATGGCGGAATGTCAACGTTACTTCGCATCGCGTGATCATGTAGCATAATGTCTGGCACAGTCCTCTTGCTTTTTTAATATCAATGGAGCGACGGGCGTCCTCGCCCGTCCAAGATGAATCAGAAAGGCCATTCATGCGTAAGAAAGTCTCAATCGTAGGTTCGGGAAACGTAGGCGCCACCGCGGCCCATTGGATCGCCTCAAAAGAACTCGCGGACGTCGTGCTGATTGACATCATCGAGGGCGTTCCTCAAGGCAAAGGCCTCGATCTGCTCGAAGCCATGCCGATTGAAAAGCGCGACTCCCACGTCGTCGGAACCCAGGATTACGCCGACACCGCCAACTCCGACATTGTAGTCATCACCGCCGGCATCCCTCGCAAACCCGGCATGAGCCGCGACGATCTTCTGAACACCAATCACAAGATCATGAAGGATGTCGTCAGCAAAGCCGTCCAACATTCCCCGAATTGCATCCTGATCGTCGTTTCGAATCCGCTCGATGCCATGGCTCAGGCTGCATTCAAGATGAGTGGCTTTCCCCGCGAACGAGTCATCGGCATGGCCGGCGTCTTGGATTCGGCGCGCTTCCGCGCCTTCATCGCCGACGAATTAAAAGTCAGCGTCGAGAATGTCACCGCATTCGTTCTCGGCGGACACGGCGACACTATGGTTCCGCTGCCTCGTTATTCCACCGTCGCCGGAATTCCCATCACCGAGTTGATGGACGCCCCCACCATCGAAAGGCTGGTGCAGCGCACCCGCGACGGTGGTGCCGAGATCGTGAAATATCTAAAAACCGGAAGTGCATATTACGCGCCTTCCGCAGCCGTCACCGAAATGGCCGAAGCGATTTTGAAAGATAAAAAGAAAATCATGCCCTGCGCCGCCTACCTCGATGGCGAGTATGGAATCAAAGGCCTCTTCGTAGGCGTCCCCGTTAAGCTCGGCGAAAAGGGAATTGAGCAGATCATCGAAATCAAACTCACGCCGGAAGAAAAAGCCGGACTGGACAAGAGCGCCGCGTCCGTAAAAGAACTGGTCGCCGTAATCGGAGTATAAGAGCAGTCATCGACCCAAAGAGGCCGGGTATCCCAAGTCTCTCCGCTTTTGCGAGACTTGGGATCCACGGTCCTCCGCGCCCTGTAAAAAGCCCCGCATCTTCGAAAAGCATGCGGGGTTTTCTTATTTTGTTGATCGAACTTCCTTACTGGCCGCCAACCCGGCAGGAGCGGCAAATTCCGAACCCGCTGTCATTGCCCACAATGTTGTTGCAACGGTTTGTGAGGCTGGCGTATTCACCGGCGCTCAGGGTCGAAGGGATAAACGAGGTCTCCGTCACTACGGGCGTTACCGTTATGGTTGGCTTCTGTCCCGGATATATTCCGGGCTTGACCGTGGTTATTGTGTGAGTCGTGGTCATCCATGCTTCCATTCCAGTAGCGAGCGTTCCCGACGAACTGGTGGCGCTATTTGCGCAACTTGTGCCGCTGCCACCGGCGCCGGCAAGAGTGGCAATCAGCTTGATCACCACCGAAGTCGGTTTAACCCCGTTTGTCGTGTTGCTGATCAGATCGTTGTTAACGGACATGGACGCAAGAGCGTCTGGAGTGACGAGGCAACTACAGCACGCGATTTCCTCTTCACCGGGATCCAGGACGTACGTGTTTATGCATAGGTTGCCAGCTTCGGCCCCGGAACCAGGCCCGTTGAGTTGCGCGCCATTTGCGCCCGTATTGGTTAGGTTGATGAACGAATCATTAATCGTCAGGTTCGACGCATAGTGCACCTGATAAGGTGAATCGGCGGCGCTCTGTGCGAAAGCGGCGGCAGATAAAAAAACTACCAGCGTGATCAAGCTTGTTCGGAACATTCTGCACCTCCAGAGATTGTCGAGGGACATCCTATGCAGAACATCATCAACATGGGGGAGCCCGTCTGACGCTTCCACCGCGCCAAAAGCGCGATTCGAAGTGAACGGATGCTAACCAACGGCCAACTCTCCCACAACTACCCAAGTTGACTAGTCCCGGGGGTGCCCTTGTCTAGGGCCGCCTGTCGCGAAGCGAAGGGCGGGGACGTTCGGTCAAAGGCAAATTCTGGCAGGAACGATATTACAGCCCATTCTCTTGGCCTGCCTGTCCGAAATTGCTTGTGCAGACGCCCGGGAGGGTATACAGTGCTGCGCAAAAGTTTCAGCACATAGGGCCACCAAGGAGTCTGACATGCGAATTCGATGGATCAGTCTTTCTGTCTTGATCATGCTCTGCGTCTCGACCCTCGCCAATGCCGCTCCGCAGTCAACTTATTATCTGGCTCTCGGCGATTCGCTCGCGATCGGCATTCAACCGTCCGCCAAGGGCGACGTTCCCACAAATCGCGGATACGCCGATGACATCTTTTTCTTTTTCCGCAATCGTGTGCCGGGCCTCAAGCTAAAAAAACTGGGGTGTTCCGGTGAAACCACCGCAACCATGGTTAGCGGCGGCGTTTGTGACTATGGCAATGAACCCAGCCAGCTTGCCCGGGCCGTTCATTTCCTCAAGAATCACCACGTCGGGTTGGTCACCCTCGATGTCGGAGCCAATGACATTGATCATTGTATTAGCGTCGCCGGCATTGATAATGCCTGTGTCTCAGCCGCCGTGGCGAGTGTGATCTCGAACCTGCCAGTGATCCTTAGCGAGTTGCGTGCCGCTGCGGGACCGTATACTCCCATCATCGCCATGAATTATTACGATCCGTTCCTGGCAGCATGGGCGCTTGTTCCCAACGGACAGGTGTTGGCCGCTGAATCGCTGCAAGCGACCAACGATTTCAATTCCCTTTTGGAGAAAGCTTATGGTGCTTTTTCTATTCCAGTTGCAAACGTTGCGTACGCCTATGCCATCAACGACCACGACGTGATTCCTAATATAAATCTTCCGGTGGATGTATTTCGAGCACTGGCTTGGACGTGGATGGCGCTTCCCCCACCCCTCGGGCCTGACGTCCATCCAAATGACATTGGATATGCGGCTATCGCTCTGGCCTTCATAGAAAAAATCGAAGTTGGTCATTAGCTTAAACATGGGTGCGACTCTGGCAGTGTTCGGGGTCCTGTCGCTCCTATGTTCCTGTTAATGGGATTTATCGGCTCCATCGCCAGACAACGTGCGAATCCCTTCGCAGCCATCGGCGCAGCCCGGGAGACACTTGCCGTCCCCCACGCTGTCATCCTGACGCAGCGGATTCTTCGCGTAGCGAAGAATCCCAACGAAAGCCTGCGCTTCAGCGTCAGCTTCTCGTTGTTCACCGCGCCCACCTGCAACATTTTCCCTATTGCTTCTAACGCAGTCATATAACAAAATCTCTGGTGAAGATCTACTCCAATGTGGATCATCCAGTGCCTCCTTCAGGGCTTGTGTTCTAGAACACGTACTCTACCCTTGCAGGCACCCCTTTTTTGTTTTCATTGCATCTGGGCGGCCTTCCGGCCGCGAAGGACCTCGCGCGAGTACCCAATCTGCCAACTCTTGCGCTTTCCGCGCTAAAATCCCTTCATGCGCATTACCAGCCGTCGCCGGGCAATTATTTTCTTTCTGTCCTTTGGCGTGTGTTTGGCTGCGGTTGCCGTCGCAGTCGGCTTCGGATGGATCATTCTGAACTGGCGCGAAGGGATTCGCGTTTTCCTCGGAATCATTTTCTTTGGCGCTATCGTTGCCGGACTCATCCTCAACACCACCTTTCTGGTGCGCGAGCTTCGGCGCAATGAACAGCACGACAGTTTTATCAACGCCGTCACTCATGAGCTGAAGACTCCCATCGCATCCATACGGCTTTATTTGCAAACCCTGGAAAGCCGGGATGTGGACGAAATACAACGCCGCGGATTCTATCGCCTGATGCTCGACGACACCGATCGCCTCATGGGCACGGTGGAACAAGTTCTCAAGGCAGGAACATCCGTAGTTAAAAAATCCAATCGCGCTCCGCTGGATTTCGGCCAGTTAGTTCGAGGTTGCGTGGAAACTGCCCGCACCGGGCATAATCTCGAGCCTGAAGCGCTTCGATTCGAACAAACATTGGACGAGGGCTCCGCCACACGGGTCAACGGCGACTCCGAGGAACTCCGCACTGCGGTTTCCAACATGCTCGATAATGCGATCAAATATTCGGGAGAAAAAGTTGCCGTGTCTGTGCGCGTCGAGTTGCCTGATGAAAAGCATGTGAGGTTGAGCGTGCGCGACCAGGGCGTCGGCGTGCCCTCCACCGAACTCAAACGGATCTTTAAGCGTTTTTATCGGGTTCCGCACCGCTCTCTGGCGCATGTGAAAGGTACGGGTCTTGGTTTGTTTATTGTGCGCACAATTGCCAAAAAACACGGAGGAAAGGCTTACGCTCAAAGTCAGGGAGATGGGCGGGGGACGACGGTTGTTATGCAACTGCCCCGGAGCGCGGTATGAGCCGCGTTTTAATCGTCGAAGACGAGGCGCATCTTGCCAACGGCCTAAAATTTAATCTGGAGGCGGAAGGGCATGCCGTAGAAGTGGTTGGCGATGGGGAGAGCGCATTAGAAGTACTCCTGGGCAAGCCGTCCGGTGAGACGCAAAATAATCAGCAAGCTGAGTTTGACGCAATGGTGTTGGACGTCATGCTGCCTGGAAAAAGCGGTTTCGCAGTCGCATCGGAGTTGCGTTCAGCAAAAAACTATATTCCTGTACTCATGCTCACCGCGCGGGGACGCCCCGAAGATGTGCTCAAAGGCTTTGCGTCGGGCGCCGACGATTATCTTTCCAAACCTTTTGAGCTGCCAATTCTGTTGGCGCGATTGCAAGGCCTTCTCCGCCGGCGCGAATGGATGGCCTCACTTCCGCATGCCTCACCAACAGCGCCCAACGGCTTCGCTGAAGGGAGAGAACCTCAGAAAAATCCGCAATACGAAGTTTTTTCTTTTAATGGACGCATCATTGATTTCGGCAAGCTGGAACTCTGCACCAATGGGACTACGATTCGGTTGACTCTCATGGAAGCAGAATTACTTCGGCATCTCATTCACAACAACGGCCACATTGTTTCCCGGAAATCAATCCTGGAAGAGGTCTGGGGATTGCACGAGGATACGGATACTCGCGCCATTGATAACTTCATTGTTAGGTTGCGGCGTTATATCGAAGAGGATCCGTCCCAGCCGCAGCATTTGTTGACGGTACGAGGAATTGGATACAGATTCGTCGCCGAGCCACCGGAAAACTCGGGCTGAGTGCCTATCTCGCGCGCAGCCGCACTGTACTTCCTCGCTTGTAAACATCTTTCTGACAACTTTCATCTCAATGCGTGGGTTCTTTTGCCTTTGATGTCATTCTTCTACAAACACCACCACCCCAATGCCCTTCCTAGACTTGACCTCACTTCCCAAATCCGTCATAACTGTACTTTATAACTTCAAGTAAAGGTTTAAGGTCGTGACTATAACTACTTTGCTATCTAGATTTTACCTACAACTCCTTTTAACTCAAAGATTTGGCGGCACGCCCACCCGTAACGGTATAAATATCGTTGGCTGACCGGAAGCGGCCAACCTCCAAGTTGAACTTTGGGCGCTGATACGTTTAATACGGCGCTATTGTCAATTTTGGGCGAGTATGGGATGATCCCGTTATGCTCCCGTTCTCGGAGCGGAACAAATTTACGGTTTGGAATGGACGTGCGGGGAGTCGAACCCCGAGCAGGTGCCTCTCAAGTGCCCTACCGGAACCACTCACCACGCCCACCAATAAGGGGCTGACCTCGGAATGTCTGGCAGACAATCTTTCAGTAGTTGTTCTACTGAAAGATAACCCGAAGCCAGCCCGTTCGCATTTTAGCAAGATTCCACATGACTGACCGTACAAAAAGTTCCAATCTCACGCCTTGGAAGAAATTTGAAAATGCGATGCGCCAGATCGTGAGTGTCCCGC
>JBOGLB010000336.1:0-5190 GCA_050745965.1 Terriglobales bacterium
GGGGGTAAGCATACTGCCACGGGTGGTGTTGCGCGCCGAGCGCGCGCGAACGTCGTCCACCATTCTTCCCAGAATTTGCGGGCTCAAATATTTGTGCCCTTGAAACACCTCCCGCACCGCGGTAATAACTTTGGGGGCCGGCGAGTCCTTCAACATGAATCCGGCCGCACCAACGCTCATGCACTGAAGCAAGTATTCTTCCTCCTCGTACATGGTGAGGAAGATCAAGCGTGTGTTGGGATGGTCTTGAACCAACTGCTTCGCCGCGTCGAAACTACACATTCCAGGCATCCCAATGTCCATAAGCACGACATCTGGATGGAGTTCCCTGACCTTTTCGAGCGCCCCGGCAGCGTCGCTTGCTTCTCCGACGACCTCGAGATCCGATTCACTTTCGAGCACCCGACGCAAGCCGTCACGGAAAAGTGTGTGGTCGTCAACGATCACGCACTTGATCGTCTCACTCGCAACAAATTCGTTTTGCTCAGGAAAATTCACTATTAGCTCGCCTTTGCTCCAACATTGGGAACCAGCGTCTGCATATTGCGCAAAACCGCCGCCTTCATGGGTATTTCAATTTGAATCAGCGTGCCGCCACTCTTACTCGAGCGAATCCGCAACGTTCCTCCCAGCTCTTTAACGCGTTCCCGCATGCCTGCAACACCGAAGTTGTCCATGGACGGAGCAATCCGCGACCCGAATCCCGCACCATCGTCAGAGATCTGAAGTCTTACCTTCTTCGCCGAAGCCGCTAGACCCACGCTGAAGTTTCGCCCGCCAGAATGTTTCGAGATGTTATGAAGCGCCTCTTGAACCAGCCGGTAGAGGGTAATTTCGATCTCACTGTTGATTGGACTCAACTGATTCGGCAGCACGATGTGGGCAACCATTGCTGTTCGTTCCGCAAGCAAATCAGCTTCCCTTCGGATTGCCCCGAGCAGGCCTAGATTCTCAAGAGGGCGTGGTGACAAACGGCCAATAATTCGTCTCAAACCGTCAATAGTGTTATCGAGAATCTCGAGCGTTGTTTCTGCCCTTTTTCGCAGCGGTCCATCCGCAGCCTCTCTTACCAGAGTGCCGAGAGAAAGCCGCAAGCTCATTAACCCTTGACCCACCTCGTCATGCAAATCGCGGCTAAGGCGCCTCCGTTCGTTCTCATGCGCGCGGAGAAGAGAGGAGGGGTCGGCTGGAGCGCGAGCCTGGCTCATTGGAAATGCATGAAGAGATTTTCGAGACCCCAACTCTGACCGCGACATTTTTCTGCAACCTTTCAGCCACAGCGTCGCGGAAATGGCGCCGTCTTTGCTTTAAAATCATCCGCGCCAAAATCCTGACACTTCGCCATAGGCCTAACTAGGATGGCATCTGGGCGAAGGGGTTTGCCCGCCATCAGATACAATCCAAAGGAATGTTGCGTTATTTAACATCTGGAGAGTCCCATGGGGAGGCTTTGGTTGCCTTTCTGTCGGGACTTCCTGCCGGCCTGAAGGTTGATCAGGCCTTCATGGACCGGGAGCTCTGGCGCCGCCAGCAGGGCTATGGGCGAGGCGGAAGGATGAAGATTGAGCGCGACACCGCACACATTTTGTCGGGAGTGCGGCACGGAAAAACCATTGGGTCTCCTATTTCCGTAATCCTTCAAAATAAAGACTGGAAAAATTGGACTGAAGCTTTGCGCGTCGAAGCCGGCGATCCAGCCAAACACAAAAGGGTCGCTTCCCCCCGGCCAGGCCATGCTGATCTTGCCGGCGCCTTGAAATATAATTTCGCGGAGGCTCGTTACGTACTCGAGCGTGCATCGGCGCGGGAATCGGCCGCGCGAGTCGCAATCGGCGCGATGGCCAAATCTTTTCTGCGTGAACTTGGCATCGAAGTCCTTAGCCATGTCATTGCAGTGGGCGGTGCGTCCCTGGGAATCTCTCAGCCTTCATGGGAGAAAATTCGCGTGCTTTCCGAAAAAGACGAAGTCTTGCTGAATTGCATTGACCCGGAGGCCGAGCAACTCATGAAGGGAGAGGTGGACAAGATTCTTCGAACTGGAGATTCTGTGGGAGGAATTTTTGAAGTCGTCGCCCACAATGTTCCGCCCGGTTTGGGCACATATGCACAGTGGGACGAACGTTTGGATGCCCTTCTCGCCGCCGCCGTCATGTCATTGCAAGCCGTTAAAGCCGTCGAGATTGGCGCGGGCGTGGCCGCCGCCACCTCGCCCGGCTCCGAGGTGCATGATGAAATCGGATATTCCGAGGCTGCTGGTTTTTCCGGCTTCACGCGCAAGAGAAACAATGCCGGAGGGATCGAAGGTGGCGTCTCGAATGGTGAGGATGTGAGGGTGCGAGGATACTTGAAGCCGATTTCGACTTTGCGCCGTCCTTTGCAATCGGTGGATTTCGCAAGCCGCGAACCGGTGAAGGCGGCCTACGAACGTTCTGATGTATGCGTAGTTCCCGCAGCCGGTGTCGCCGCCGAAGCCATGGTCGCCCTCACCCTCGCGCGATGCGCTCTGGAAAAGTTCGGTGGTGATTCGATGGTTGAAACTCTCCGGAATTTTGAAGGCTACCGCCGGCAATTGAAGAGCTACTGACTACAGAATGATCTATCCCATCGTGAAATTTGGAAATCCTATTCTGGAAAAGGCCGCCGAACCCGTCCAGGTGTTCGACGACGAGCTAAAAACCCTCGTGGAAGACATGTTCGAATCCATGTATGCAGCGCGCTGAGTCGGCTTGGCAGCTCCGCAGATCGGTATTTCGAAACGGCTCGCCGTCATTGACATCACTTTCAAGGAAGATCCGAATGCCCGGCTCGTGCTTGCCAATCCCGAGATTATTCACAAAGAAGGGCGGCATAGACAGAGTGAAGGCTGCCTGAGTATCCCTGAATTTCGTGAGGAGTTGTCCCGCCCCAACAAGGTGACGGTTCGCGCTCAAGACGAAAATGGAAAGTGGTTCGAGAAAACGGGCGAAGAGTTGCTGGCACGCGCCTTCCTCCATGAAACCGACCATCTCAACGGTAAGCTCTACCTCAGTCACCTGAGCGCGCTGAAACGTGATCTGATAAAGCGCAAAATTCGCAAGCTGATGAAGGCTGGCGAGTGGGGATAGCGATTCTGTGGCTCTTGGCCGCTAAGGCGTATCCGTTCGTCGTTAATTCACTATGAATCTCGTATTTTGCGGTACGCCAAGCTTCGCCGTTCCAACTCTCGAAAAGCTTGTCGAAGCTGGATTTTCCGTCGGCCTGGCTGTAACCCAACCAGATCGGCCTCGCGGACGCGGTATGGAGCTTGAATCTTCGCCAGTGAAACAAAAAGCGGTTCAACTGGGAATCCCCGTCCGCCAACCGGAGAAAATCAAGAATAACGACGAGTTTCGCGATCAACTCACCAGTTCCAATCCCGACGCAATCATTGTTGTTGGATACGGCCGGATAATTCCGCAGTGGATGATTGATCTTCCGCCCATGGGCAACATCAACTTGCATGCTTCGTTACTGCCCAAATATCGCGGAGCGGCGCCAATCCAATGGGCAATTGCCCTTGGCGAGTCAACTACGGGCGTTACGACAATGCGCATCAATGCTGGCCTGGACACGGGAGATATTTTGTTGCAAAAGGAAGTTGCGATTTTAGGAGATGATACCGCTTTGACTTTGGGCCCGAAGCTCGCCGCGGTCGGTGCCGAGCTTGTGGTTGATACGCTACATCGTCTTGAGACCGCGACGCTTCAGCCGCAGCCTCAAGACAATGACCATGCGACTCTTGCCCCCATTCTCAAGAAAGAGGACGGACGCATTGATTTCAGCCGCAGTGCCAGCGATATTTTTAATCGCTTGCGCGGGTTTCAACCCTGGCCCGGCGCTTTTACCACTTTCCGTGGAAAGGGTTTGCATATTTGGAAGGCAAAGCCCATAGCGCGAATGACGGCCAAGGGCGAACTTCTCGTCGAACGCGACAATTTACTGGCGGGATGTGGAGAGGGTACCTCCCTCGCGATAATTGAATTGCAGCCCGAAGGCAAGAAGCGCATGTCCGCCCATGATTTTATTCAAGGGTACCGCCCTCAAACTGGCGAGCAGCTAGGAAGATGACCCGTTGCCAGCCTCCCCAGCCCGCGCAGCCGCCTTTTACGTTCTTGTTCAAGTTGATAGGGAGCATGCCTACGCATCTGAGTTATTACATTCTTCGCACTTCGATAATCTCTCGCGACAAGATCACGGATTAGCGGCCGAGCTGGCAATGGGCGTGCTTCGATGGCGTTCTCTGCTTGATCAGCAAATCGCAAAGGCATCCAGCCTGCACATTGAGAAGCTCGATATTGAAGTCATGACCGCGTTGCGCCTGGCCGCATATCAATTGCTCTTCCTTGATCGCGTGCCCGCCCGCGCCGCCGTCAACGAAAGCGTCGAGTTGGTAAAGCGTTCGCAGAAACGTTCCGCCGTACCGTTTGCCAATGCCGTTTTGCGGAAGCTCTCGCTCCGCCTCCCCGATCTGAAAAATGAGTTGAGTTCGGCTAACGCCGATAGTGTTTCTCAACTCGCGGAGCGCTGGGCCCACCCACAGTGGCTTGTGGAGCGTTGGGGCCGCCAATATGGCGAAGCTGTCACGAAACGAATCTGCGAGTACGATCAGAAGATCCCGCAGACTTCGATCCGCCTCACCGGCCCGGCTCTCGAGGCCGAACTTCAAAAAGAACGAATCCGACTTGCGCCCGGAGAGTTTCTGACATCCGCTCGGAGGGTCGAGTCGGGCGACCTCACGGGAACGGCTGCCTTTCTAAAAGGAATGGTTAACATCCAGGACGAGGCGTCGCAACTTGTGGCGTTCCTTGTGGGCAGGGCGTCCACAATCCTCGATTGCTGCGCCGCGCCGGGTGGAAAGACACGCATAATCGCCGAACGGAATGGTAACGCAAGAATATTCGCAATGGACTTGCATCCGCATCGCGCTCGTTTGTTACGAAAGCTGGTGCCGGCGAATAACGTACACGTGGTGGCGGGCGATGCTTTCCGTCTTCCTACCCGCGCACTTTTCGAATCCGTATTGGTGGACGCACCTTGCTCTGGTACAGGCACGCTGGCGCGTAATCCAGAGATCAAGTGGCGGCTCACTGTGAAAGATATTGACGACTTGCAGACGCGGCAAATTGGAATCCTTCAGTCCGCGATGAAGTGCGTAGCTCCAGCGGGCAGGCT
>JBOGLB010000337.1:0-6306 GCA_050745965.1 Terriglobales bacterium
CAGAAATCCTCCACGCGGAAACTTTGGATGTAGCTGTGAAGCGCGCCGCAGGAGCGGCCCGGCCCGGCGATGTTGTGCTGCTGGCGCCAGCCTGCGCGAGCTTCGATCAATTCCGCAATTACGAGCACAGAGGACAAACTTTCAAGGAACTGGTTCGCACACTGAATAGCTAGTGTGAATTAGCTAGTGTGGCGCGGGGCGGCCCTGCCCGCGGCCTTTGACTTTTGCCGTCACTCGCCTGAGACGACATCCAGCATACGGACTAGAGTTGGTGTGAGGAATGAAACCCGGTGGAGTAGGCAATTCTGGATCAAATTCAAAGGCCGCGGACAAGAGTGTCCGCGCCACATAAGCTGCGCGTACCAAGACAATCAACAAGGCTCGCTGAACACTTCAGTCTTTTTCTCCGCCCCATGATGAAATGAATTCTTCCCATGGCAAAACGTGTCAGTGTTGATGGCTGGCTGTTCACCGCGACTCTCTTACTGGTATTTATAGGGCTCGTCATGGTGTTCAGCGCTTCCGCTGTCATGGCAAAAGAGCGTTACGGCTCCGCGTACTTTTTTCTGCTCCGGCAAATGGGATGGGCCGTCGTCGGGCTCATCGCCATGGTCGTCGGGATGAAGCTTGACTATCGCCGCTACAAGCATCCCGCAGTAGTTTTTTCCGTGCTCGGCATCACCACGCTGATGTTGATCTCGGTGTTCTTCCTCGACCGCGATCACAATACGCATCGCTGGATACATCTTGCGGGGTTCTCTTTCCAGCCGTCCGAAATGGCGAAGCCCGCGATCATCCTGTTTCTGGCGTTTTTTCTGGAAAGCCGCACCAAAGCCATGCAGGACTGGCGAAATACGCTCTTGCCTGCCATCGTTCCTACACTGGCTTTTCTCGCGCTAATTGTTTTCGAGCCCGATCTGGGGACGGCGATTGCCTGCGCCGCCATCACAGCCTCAATACTTTTCGTGGCCGGCCTCGACATGCGTTATCTCGGATACGCATTCGCCGCATCAATTCTGCCGCTATACTTCTTGATTTTTCACGTCGCCTACCGGCGCGCGCGCATTCTGGCTTTTCTCAATCCTTATTCTGATCCGCAAGGCCGCGGCTTTCACATCATCCAATCCTTGATCGCAGTGAGTACCGGAGGAATCACCGGAGTGGGCTTGATGGAAGGTAAGCAGAAATTATTTTATTTGCCCGAGCCGCATACTGACTTCATCTTTGCAGTGACCGCCGAGGAACTCGGCCTTGTCGGGTGCCTGATCATCGTTGCGCTGTTCTCGATATTTCTCTGGCGCGGAGTCCGCACCGCTCTTCGCGCCCAGGACATGTTCGGGCGTTTTCTCGCGATCGGCATCACCAGCATGGTCGTGCTGCAAGCCTTCATCAACATCAGCGTCGTTCTCGGCCTCATGCCGACCAAGGGCATACCGCTGCCTTTCATCTCCTATGGCGGGTCTTCGTTGTTCATCACGTTGGCGTGCGTGGGCGTTCTTTTGAACGTGACGAAGCAAACCGAATAGGAACAAGCCATGAATTGCGTCATCTAATCCATTCCGGTTTATAGTCACTGCATGCGCGCAATAATCGGTGGCGGGGGAACGGGAGGACACGTGATCCCCGGCCTGGCCATCGCGCAGGAACTTAAAAACACATACAGCGCCGAGGTGCTATTCATCGGCACCGCGCGAGGTATCGAAAATCGTCTAGTGCCTGCCGCCGGATTCGATCTGCGGCTGGTAAAGGTCGGCGCTCTCAAAAATGTGAGCGCCGCCACTCGTTTTAAGACGATGCTCGATCTGCCGCGGGCCGTGTGGGAATCTCATCGCATTATTTCCGAATTTCATCCGGATGTTGTAATCGGCGTCGGAGGATATGCGTCCGGTCCGGCGATGGCAGCCGCCATCTTACGCCGCGTTCCGACGCTTGCCTTCGAGCCCAACGTCGTCCCAGGATTCGCCAATCGCGCAGTTGCCCGTTTCGTTTCCGAGGCAGCCGTGCACTTCCAGGAAACCTCGAAGTACTTCCGGCGATGCAAAATCACCGGGGTTCCAGTGCGGCAAGCGTTCTTCGACGTGGCAGATAAACACGATGGCCTTCACAATCCCACGCTGTTGGTTTTCGGAGGGAGTCAGGGCGCGCATGCTATTAACCAGGCGATGTTCGACTCGGCGGTTTTACTCCGAGCGCGCATGCCCGACCTTCGCATCATCCATCAGACCGGAGAGCGCGACTATGACAATGCGCAATCCGAATATGGAAAATCGAACAGTCAACCAGCCGACGCACAGATTTACCGCTTCATGGACGACATGCCGTCGTTTTTCGCCCGCGCCGATTTGCTGCTCTGCCGCTCCGGGGCCAGCACCGTGGCCGAAGTAGCTGCGGCGCGTAAGCCGGCAATATTTGTTCCGTTTCCGCGAGCCGCTGACGATCACCAGAAGCGTAACGCGGAAGCATTCGAGAAAGCGGGTGCGGCGATTATGCTGGAGGAATCCGAACTAAAGCCGAAAATCCTGGTTGAGACCGTGACCTCATTGCTGAGCGATCCTGTACGCCTTGCGAGAATGGGAGCCGCCGCTCGAAGCCTCGCCCATCCAAACGCGGCGCGAGATATCGCGGCGATCGCAGCGAAACTTGCCGCCAAATCGAATTAAAATCTCAGCGTTGTTTGTGTGGCGCTGGCGCTCTCGCCCGCGAGGCCGCATTTGGCTTACGGAAAAACTCTGCTGCCGGTAAGACAAGACTGTGGAAGGGCTCGGCTTCACAGGCTGCGCCACCCAAGAACAAGCGCACAGCAGAGCCTTTCAGCAGCCTCAGCCACGCCGAGAAAACCATATTAAGAATCAGTCAGAATTCTGTGATAATAACAACGACATTCCCAACCAATGTTCGCAAAAATCCAGCAAATCCATTTCGTCGGCATCGGAGGAATCGGCATGAGCGGCATTGCCGAAGTGCTGCTCAATCTCGGCTATAAAGTTTCCGGATCAGACCTGAAAGCCAGCGCGGTAACTGAGCGCCTTGCCAGTCTCGGAGCGGTGATCTTCGAGGGACATCGCGCGCAAAATATTGCCGGAGCGGAAGTCGTGGTTGCAAGCTCCGCGATTGCATTGGAGAACTCGGAACTCGCCGAAGCCCGCCTGCTTCATATTCCGGTAATCCAACGCGCTGAAATGCTGGCCGAACTCATGCGGTTGAAGTACGGAATCGCCGTCGCCGGCATGCATGGCAAGACCACTACAACTTCCATGGTCGCCGCGGTGCTGGCCGCGGGGGGCCTTGATCCCACGGTCGTGGTGGGAGGCCGCATTGACGCAATGGGATCGAACGCGCGTCTCGGCAAATCACAATATCTGGTTGCCGAGGCCGACGAGAGCGACCGGTCGTTCCTTAAGCTGTCTCCAATTCTCGCGGTGATCACAAACATTGATCGCGAGCATATGGATTGCTACCGCAACATGCGCGACGTGAAGAATGCGTTTGTCGAATTCATGGAGCGTGTGCCGTTTTACGGTACGGTGGTTGCTTGCAATGATGATTCGATGCTTCGGAAGATTATTCCGCAGATTCGCCGCCGCACCGTTACCTATGGAGCGCGGCGAGGTTCAGATTTCCGCGTTCGAGTGCTGGATTCCGACGGAGAGACGGGCGTCTCGCCCGTCGTGCCGGGCGGGGACGCCCGACGCTCCATTGAAGAGAATTATCCCGTCAGCCGTTTCTCTATCACGTATAAAGGAAATAGCCTGGGTGAATTCCATTTACACGTTCCGGGCCTGCACAACATCCTGAATGCCACGGCCGCCATTGCCGTAGGCGTTGGCCTGGACGTCAACGTAGATCAAATCCGATCCGCGCTCGAAACATTTCGCGGAGTGGATCGCCGCTTTCAATCGCGCGGCAAAGTTGCCGGAATCGCCGTAGTGGACGACTACGGCCATCATCCCACCGAAATCCGCGCCACGCTGGCTGCGGCGCGGCAATGCAAGTTCAACAAGATTCACGTAGTCTTCCAGCCGCATCGCTACACCCGCACCCGTGATCTGATGGACGAATTCGCATCCGCCTTCGAGAACGCCGACTCGCTGGTCATTCTGGATATCTACGCCGCCAGCGAACCGCCAATAGAAGGAATCACGGCGGAAGCGTTGGTCGCAAAGATCAGCACGAATGGCGGGCGACCGGCCACCTACGCGAAATCGCTTGGAGAGGCCGTCGCTTCCGTCACCGCCGCAGCAAAGGAAAGCGACATGATCTTGACCCTGGGCGCAGGAAACGTCTCACAATTGGTGCCGATGATTCTTGCGCGAATTGCAGGATAGGCACGGGCACCCGGTTTCAGATCTTGCCTCTACTTCCAGACGCCGACTTAGCCTCGCTTCCTCCCCGCCAATTCCGCCGCGTCCTCCAACATCTTCCCAATCCTTCGCCCCTGCGCTTCGGGATCTCGATAATAGAAGATGCCGAACAAGTGTCCGCGGCGCTTCGCTGGCGTCATTAGCTGCCATCCATCGTAGGCCGCAGGATCTCTAGCGAATGCCACTCGCAGAACCGGCGGCAATTCCTGTTCGGCTTCCATGACGGACATCAATTGCTCGGCAATCTGCTCCGTGCGCCGCTCGCGAGCTTCGGGGCTCTTAACATCTGTGATCCAGTCCGCAATGTACTTTCGCGTCGAGTAATTCAGCTTGTCGTACCAGAGTCGCAGCGAGCGGTCCCCGGAGAGAATCTTCTTCAGTCCAGGCGGTGCCGGGGCAATCCGCTCCTCCAAATCAGGCTCTAAACGGAAAGTCGCGACGCTTCCAACTTTCGCGTTTGCGCCCGCTTGCATCCGTTTATTGATAAGCAGGTAGTGATCGCCCTTGCCGGTTGGAAAAAGCGACGTGCGAAAGGCGAAGCCATTGATTTCCCCTCGCACCTTGAGCATTCCCCGCGAACCCCAGATTTTTGGAACATTGAGCGGAAGATGGACGACCACCCACTTCAGCCGAGTGCCGTCCCGCACAAGTGTCGCCCGGAATGTCTTTGCGAATGGCTTCGGCATCCGAAATTCTTTAACCACGAAGGACACTAAGGTCCAGGAAGGGAACCCTTCATAGATATTACCTTCGTGTACGTTAGTGTCCTTTGTGGTTATTGATTTTAAGACAGCAGAAAAAAGAACCAAACTTTCTCTACCTCACTTCCCAAAAAGCCGCTATAGTAAATTTGCTCGCGATTCGCTGACGACAACTGACCTGAGTTGATGGCAAGGAAAAGCGGTTCCACCATCTCGCAGGAAGAGTTGTATTCCCATTCGGACGAGCCCGTGCGCGAGGAATTAGACGACGCGCGGCTGCTCGACTTGGATTCGGAAGAGGAATCCCCGTTCCTGCGCGGACAAAAGCGCGTCTCTGTCCGCCGGGGCGCCATCCCCAGGAAAGCCGCGACCGGGTTGGCCTGGACGGCTCTCGCAATTTGCGCCGCTTTCTTCTGCATGGCCGGCGTCGCCGCTCTTTACCATTACGGCGAGCACTCATGGCGGTTCCGCATCGAATCCAGCGACGACATTGAGATAACCGGCACTCACAACGTCACCCGCGCCCAAATAATGGAAGTTATGGCCGGAGACATCGGCCGCAACATCTTCTTTATCCCCCTGGCCCGACGGAAAACCCAGTTGGAGCAGATTCCCTGGGTGCGTTCCGCCAGTGTCATGAGATTTGCCCCGAATCGCATCGCGGTGCAGATCGTAGAGCGTACTCCCGTGGCCTTCGCTCGCATCGGCTCGAAAATTTTTTTGATTGATGAAGCCGGCACGCCCATGGATTTGCCCACCGGCAAAAATAGCTTTTCCTTCCCCGTGATCCTTGGGATGAACGCCAACGAACCGCCCTCCACTCGCAGGGCCCGAATGAAAATCTATAACGAATTGATCGCCCAGCTCGATTCAGGAGGCGCGCATTATTCGCAGGACCTCAGCGAGGTTGATCTCTCCGACTTGGACGACGTAAAAGTTCTCGCCAACAATGCCGACGGAGATGTTCTGGTTCATCTCGGGTCGTCAAAATATCTGGAGCGCTATAAAGTTTACGTCGCTCACGTAAAAGAATGGAGGCAACAGTTCGAAAAAGTTGAGTCGGTGGACCTTCGCTATGACCGGCAGATTATCGTGAATCCTGATTCTGAAGGGGCCGTCACGCAGGCCACGATCTCGACGTCCGCCGCCAAGAGAGCAATTGCCGCCAGTGTAAAGCCCGTCGCATATATCCGACATGAAACCGCCGAGGCGAAATCCACCGCCGCAGCGCCAATTCATCCACG
>JBOGLB010000338.1:0-3492 GCA_050745965.1 Terriglobales bacterium
AGCTGACGGTTTTTGAAGAGATCATTAAGCAGGCGGGCATCAAATCCAGCGAGGCGGCGTTTGTGGGAGACGATGTCATTGACCTTCCGGTCATGCGGAATTGTGGATTGGCGATTGCCGTAGCCAACGCTCGCGACGAAGTCAAGGCGGACGCACATTACGTGACTCCACATTCCGGTGGTGACGGAGCATTGCGCGACGCAGTCGAATACATCCTCAAAGCTCAGGGAAAGTGGAAGCAGGTGGTGGAAAAATATATCGGGGAGAGAAGTCCGACGAAAACAGGCTCTTAGTTCTTGGCCTTTAGATACGACGCTTTCAGGGAGTCAGAGTTACAGTGCGTTGGAGTTACCCAAGCGTAAGAGCCAACACCTGATTCGAAATTCCGCCGGTTGTTTCGTCGTTGTTCGGATTCGCAGCCTGCGGATTTTGTCTCCCTACTCACCCTGTGCTTTCAGGAGCGTTACTTGATTGAACCCGACCGGGTGCAGAAGTTTCGACGACTATCTCAAAGGTTAATGAATTATTACTCGGGAATGGCGGGAGGCTTCGATGCCATGAGCGCGGTGAATCGAGCGTCCTTTCTTAGCGCGGTAAACTCGGGGTCTTTGTAAACGTCCTTGACACCTTTGTATCCCTCTTCCATCGCGCGACGCAGGTATTCCAACGAACGCGTGAGATTGCCCGATTTCGCGTACAAGCCCGCAACAACGTAATCGTAATGAGCCTGGTCCTGGGGAGACGAAATCCGGCCGGCAACGCCATTGATGGAGGTGTGCTCAAAAATATCTGGATCGAGTTGCAGAGCCTTCGCATATGCGACGGTTGCCGCTTCAAATTCCTTTCTGGAAAAATATGCTGCGGCAAGATTGCTGTAGAACGATGCCGAGCTGCCACTCAGTTGAATAGCTTTCTTGTATTGCTTAAGCGCCTTACCATTCTTTTTTTCCAAATAGTCAACGACACCGAGATTGTTATAGGCGTCAGCAGACTGGCGGTCAGCTTTGATTGCGTGGTTAAAATCCTTTCCTGCCTGCCGATATCTTTGTAATTCCAATTCCACAATGCCGGCTTTGTTATAGAGCCGCGATGCCGACGCCGCAGGAGTCTTTGCAATTGCGGCTTGATAGTAGTCAAGGGCATCGAGATACGACTTTCTTGCGCGCATGAGGTCCGCAGTTTGTTCCAATTCTTTCGCGGATGCGGACGCCAACGGAGTCCCGTGCCCAGGGGGAGAGATTTGAACCTGCCCGGAGAGGACACTCTGCGCCAGCAATGGCGCTGCGTCAAAACTTGGTTGAATTAAAAGGAAGACGAGAAGGAACAGGCAATGACTGCGACGCATAACTCACCTCTGAACGCCCGAGGCTGGACCCTCGCTCAATATTCATCACCCGGTCGAAGCCAAATCCCTCAGTCAATGAGGGCTGGCGTCGTTGCCTCCCGGCGGCTTGGGCGGAGGATCAGCCGTTTTGTCGTTCTTAAAGATACCCGTAATCTTGCCAAAGAACCCTTTTTTCTTTTTGGATGGGTCATCCGCCGAGTTTGGATTTGCTGCCGTGACGCCAGTCCCCGCTTCCGAATTCGGCGGAGGGAGTGCCTTGTCGTTGCCCAAACCAAATATTTTTGAAAAGAATCCGTGGGCGCCAGCCTGATCGCAAGTCGTGTTAGGCTCGGTCCCGGCAATAAAAGCCGCCGTGTAAGTTTGCGGGCACGCCGGCGTGGCCAGCAGATTTGTCGTCTTGTCGAGTTGAACGTCCACCACCCCGCTGGGCTGGCTGAAAGGCTTTACATTCGAGTATTCCGGCAACGCCGTCGCCTTCTTCATGAATTCGGCCCAGATAGGCAGCGCGGTTTGCGCGCCGCTCAAACGGATATCGCTGTAATCATCGTAGCCGACCCATACTATGCACAGCAGATTGCTTGTATATCCAGCGAACCATCCATCATGGGAGGTGCCAGTCTTCCCGGCTGCGGGCGCATTGAAGGCGTAGCGGCCGCGCACATCGAATGCAGTCCCGAAATTCAAAACTCCGGCCATCATGTCGGTCATTACGAAAGCGACCCTAGGATCCAGAACAGGACGTTTGTCCGGCTGAAAATTCATGACAACATCCCCTGTAGAGTTACGCACCGAGTTGACCAATACCGGCGAGATTCGCGTCCCGCCATTTGCAAACACCGTATAAGCCGCTGCCATATCCAGTGGCGTCGCGTCGTAAGCGCCCAGCGCCATCGCCGGAGTTGGTTTCACCGACGTTATTCCCGCAGCTTTGGCTAAATCCGCAACCTTGTCATAGCCAACTTGCTGTGCGACCTGCACGGTTGCATTGTTTAAGGAGAGCGCGATAGCATAACGGGCGGTTACCTCCCCGTGGTATTCCTCTTTGTAGTTTCGCGGCTCGTAAATCTGATCGCCATAAGCGAACGTAGTGGGCTGATCAACCACGATAGACGCTGGCGTAAACGCCGGAGTATTAGTGCCGTTCAGCGCGCTGTTGATTGCAGAGGCGTAAACGAATGGCTTGAAAATGGAACCCGTGGGACGCTTCGCCACGGCGTGATCCAACTGGCTGAATGCGTAATTCCGCCCGCCGACAAGTGCAAGAACTTCGCCTGTGTGGGGGTCCATAGCGACGAGGGCTACCTGTGCTTCAGGGCCGGGCTGGATCCTGGTTTCATATTTATTCCTGCCAATTTTCACTCGCCTGGTACGGAGCTTTTTGACCTGCGCGTCCACCAGTTTCATCCCGCTGTCTACCGCCTGCGCGGCGGCTTGCTGAAGATTCGGATCAAGCGTTGTGTAGATGCGGTAAGACTCATCGTTTAATTCGCGCTCATTCATCTTGCCGATGAGCGTGTCGCGAACCAGATCAACGAAATACGGGGCATCGCTTGCTTCCACATTGGGCGGGGCCAGCTTCAATGGGCTGGCTTTTGCACGCTCGGCTTGCTCCTTCGTAATGGCGTGAGTTTCAACCATGCTGTCCAGGACAAGATTGCGACGCTCCAAAGCCCGCTCCGGATGCCGGTAAGGGGACAGATAACTGGGTCTTTGAATGATTCCTGCCAGCAGGGCGGCTTCGGGTAGCGTCACGTCCTTAATGTCCTTGTTGAAATACGCCTGCGAGGCTTCGGCAAGGCCGCTGATTGCAAACGAACCGCGCTGGCCCAAGGGAACCCAGTTCGCATAAATCTCAAAAATCTGTTGTTTGGCGAATTTCTGCTCCATTTCCTCGGCGATGAGCATCTCGATCAGCTTCCGCCTGATGGTTTTCTCTGGAGTAAGAAAAAAGCCGCGTGAAAGTTGCATAGTGAGTGTCGAACCGCCCTGATCGAATCGCTGGTGGGTCAAGCCGAGTTGGCGAGTCAGGTCAATGAAAGTCGCTTCGGTCATGCGGACGAAATTAACCCCGCTATGCTCGAAGAAACGGCGGTCTTCGATAGCAAGCACCGCATCCACCATCACTTTTGGGATGTCGCCGTACTTCA
>JBOGLB010000339.1:0-4150 GCA_050745965.1 Terriglobales bacterium
AGATAGTTGCGAGGACGAGATGTCATTGAACCTCCACGTCATTGACGGCAAGAGAAAAGAGGGTGGAAGTCTGAAATTACGTGTCTCAAGGGCAGATTGTCAAACAGTGGGCGTGCCGGTACGCGTACAAGCTGCCATTCTAGACTAATTTTGCGGATGAACTCGTTTTTCAAAAACCTGCATCCAAAGACGGGATTTAAGATAGAGGCGGCATGGGTAATTCACAAACAATAGAGGTCGAAGGCAAATCGCTGACGCTGACGAATCTGGATAAAGTCCTTTATCCGGCGGCCGGATTCACCAAAGGACAGGTCATTGATTATTACGCCCGCATCGCTCCGGCGTTGGTACCTCAACTTGCGGGGCGTCCCCTGACTTTGAAGCGTTATCCCGGAGGAGTGGACCAGGAATTCTTCTTCGAGAAGAATGCAACCAAGCACCGGCCGGACTGGGTGAAGACGGCTCCGATCTGGAGTGAAGGGAACCAGCGCCACGTCAATTACATTCTAGTCAATGATTTGCCTACTTTGATTTGGATAGCGAATCTGGCGGCGATCGAGTTGCATCCTTCGCTTTCGCTCGCGAAGAACATTGCGTGTCCGCGATCAATGGTCTTTGATCTTGACCCGGGACCGCCCGCAAATATTGTTCAATGCTGCCAGGTTGGCTTGTGGCTGCGTGAGATTTTCGAACATTTTGGATTGCAAAGCTTTCCCAAGACATCGGGATCAAAGGGATTGCAAATCTACGTCCCTCTCAACACATCCACGAGCTATAAAATTACCAAGCCATTTGCGCATGCATTAGCGCGACTCCTGGAGACCGAGCACAAAGAGCTTGTAGTGTCGGATATGAAAAAGCAATTGCGGGTGGGAAAAGTATTTGTAGACTGGAGCCAGAATGATGAGCATAAGACGACAGTGAGTGTTTACTCGTTGCGGGCGCGGGAGCATCCCACGGTTTCTGCTCCCTTGAAATGGGAAGAGGTCGAACAAGCGTTCAAAAAGAAGGACGCTAGCCTGTTAGTTTTTGAGGCGGAACAGGTAGTCAAGCGTGTCGAAAAAACGGGTGACCTGTTTGAGGCCATACTTACGCTAAAACAGAAATTACCGAAGTTGCCGGGCATCGAAGAGGCCCAGCCAGAGGCGATTGCCGTGGGGATAGATTTGGCTGCGCAAGCCGAAGAGCCAGCGCGGAAAAGAAAAGCCGCGCCTAAACGTCTATCAAAGAAAAAAGCTCGGAAGGTATAATTCTTCTCGCGAATATCTGCAAACTTCAGCGACTGAATCATGGCGCAACTGTACGTTGGAACATCCGGATGGGCTTATCCCAGTTGGAAACCCGATTTTTACCCCGCCAAGCTGCCACAGAAGAGTTTTCTTCAGTACTATTCCAGCCTGCTGAACACCGTCGAAGTGAACTTCACATTTCGCCAGCTTCTCAAAGAGACCACAGCTCAAAAATGGATTAGCGAAAGCCCCGCCGGTTTCCGTTTCGGAATCAAAGCTCATCAGGTGATCACCCACATCAAGCGGCTAAAGAATAGTGAGGATTTTATCCCGCGCTTCCTGAGCACGATTGAACCTTTGGCCAGCGCCGGAAAGCTTGGGCCGCTTCTCTTTCAGCTTCCTCCAAACATGAAAGCGGATGTGGGGATATTAAGAGAATTTCTGGCGGCGCTGCCGCGAACGATTCCATCGGCATTCGAATTCCGCCATGAATCGTGGTTCACGGATGAGATATTCGATCTGCTCAAGACTCATCATCGCGCCCTTTGCGTTGCAGAGACCGAGGAACGAGTGACACCCGACGTTACGACCGCTGATTTCGCCTATTACCGTTATCGAAAACCTGAGTACACGCCGGAAGAGCGTGGCGAGATGGTGAATCGGATTCAAGCGCATCTCGTGAGCGGACGCGATGTCTTCGCTTATTTCAAGCACGAAGAAACGCCGCAGGGCGCATTGTATGCGGTTGAAGTATTCAATCAAGTCCGGCAGGGGTGAGGTTCGATGGAGTGACCGGCGTCCCCGCCTGTCGGGCCTTGCCCGACATGGACAGCCGAGGGCGGCTGTCCCCACGTGTTCTTTGTTTGGTACTTTTGCCAGCGTCCGATAACGCGCATACTTTCATCGTGTCTCTACCACACAATCATTCCGTTATAAGCAACTTTCTTGGCTACCTCAAAGTTGAAAAGGGCCTGCGTCCACTTACGATTGCGGCGTACGGTACCGATCTTGGCCAGTTCGAAGATTTCCTGAAATCGAGAAAGCTCTCTTTGGCAAAAGCCGAACGCGATGATGCGCGCGATTTCATTCAACAATTATTCGCAAACGGGGTTGACGGACGCTCGGTCGGGCGAAAACTTTCCGCTCTGCGGCATTTCTATCGTTATCTGCGGCTCGACAAAGTCATCCAAACGGATCCAACGCTGAATATCAGTTCGCCGAAGCAGTGGAAAGTCCTTCCGAAGGCGCTGGCACGCGATGAGATGGAAACAATGCTCGGGACTCCGTTTGCAGAGCTAAATAGTAGCGAAGCGCGAGCCATCGCTGTTCGAGATCACGCTATGCTCGAAGTTTTCTACGCCGGGGCCCTTCGAGTTTCCGAGATAATCGGAATAAATCTGGAAGACCTGAAGCTGGACTCAGGTTACATTCTGGTGCGCGGCAAAGGAGACAAGGAGCGAATCGTTCCTCTAGGCAAATCGGCGCAGGATGCCATAGCCGCTTACATCGCATAATCGCGCATGGTTTTGACGGGAGGCCGAAACCCTCCATTGTTGTTTGTCGGGCGCCGTGCGCGAAAACTGACGAGGCAGCGTGTCTGGCAAATCGTGCGCCAGGCTTCTGCAACTCTAGGACGCAATGCGAGCCCGCACATGCTGCGCCACAGTTGCGCCACGCACATGGTAGAAAACGGTGCGGATTTGCGAACCGTGCAAACTATCCTCGGACACGCCGACATTTCGACCACGCAAATCTACACGCACCTGGCGCTCGATCGTCTCAAGACTGTTTATCAGAATCATCATCCTCGAGCGAAGGCCCGAGCCAAGGCGGTATGAAATCCGGAACCATCCAGCGTCGCACCGAAGTTGAAAGAGCGGTGGACCGTTTCCTTCGGATTCTCGGGCAGCGAAACGCTTCGGGACATACTCTTAAGGCCTACGCCACTGATCTCGACAAATTTGCGGTCCATGTCGGCGACACAAGCTGGCGCAAAATTGATCACCTGACCATTCGCGGGTTCCTGTCTCATCTCTATGACAGCGGACTGAGCAAGACTTCAGTTGCGCGGGCTTTGGCGGCGGTGCGATCTCTTTACCGGTGGCTGGCGCAGGAAGGCGTAATCGACCAGAATCCGGCGGCTCTGGTCTCCACGCCAAAGCTGTCCAAAAAACTTCCGCGCGTGCCGACAATCGAAGAGATGAACACAGTGCTCGATGCGGACATGCCAGAAGCAGCCGCCTTTGCGGAACGCGACCGTTTGATGTTTGAACTACTTTATGGCTGTGGAATCCGAAACTCTGAGATGGTGGGTATTCAGGTTCACGACATCCGGTTGAGCGATGGAGTTATTTTGATTCGGGGCAAGGGAAAAAAAGAACGCTACGTTCCGTTTGGGGATTCGGTTAAAACTGCGCTCGCTGCCTATTTGCCGGCCCGGCAGGAGATTCTCGGTGGGAAGAAAAAGAATGCGCGAAATTTGCTGATCAATCTGCGCGGCGGACAACTGACAACGCGCAGCGTCGGAAGGATCGTAAAGAAGATCGCTATCTTCAGTGGTTTACCGCCCGACGTGCATCCGCATACTCTTCGCCACGCTTTTGGGACTCACATGCTCGAAGAAGGCGCCGACTTGCGAGCCATTCAGGAAATGCTGGGCCACGAGCGCCTTTCCACCACCCAGCGATACACGCAGCTATCAATGAAGCACGTCTTGCAGGTCTATGACCGTACGCATCCGCGGGCAAAATGACCACGTGGGAACAGCCGTGGCTTTCCCCGGGCGTTACTCCGATACCCGCGAGGTAACTACTGATCCCGCATCTAATATGCTAGGCTTCTAACATAAGCAAAGCTGTGTTGTGCACCCGCTCTTGAAGGAATTGTCCAATTGATTGATCAAGTTATAGGCAAGGTTTTCG
>JBOGLB010000340.1:0-5676 GCA_050745965.1 Terriglobales bacterium
GACAAGCGAAGGCGTTCACGTGAGCTTCGAACGGGGAGCGGCACGGGACTTCGATCTCGTCGTCGGAGCGGATGGGCTTCATTCCCGAACCCGCGAGCTGGTGTTCGGTCCGCAGAGTCAATTTGAAAAATATTTGGGATACAAAGTTGCTGCCTTCGAGGTGGAGGGCTACCGGCCCCGAGACGAACTGGTTTATGTCATGTACACCGAAGTGGGTCAGCAAGTGGGCCGCTTCGCCATGCGCGGCGATCGCACCATGTTCCTGTTTGTGTTTGCCGACGATGCCATCAATCCAACCGCGATCGGCGATATTTCTACACAAAAGGCGATATTGCGAAAGCGTTTTGGAAATAGCGGATGGGAATGTCCGCAGATTCTCGATGCACTCGATGCAGCGAACGATCTCTATTTCGACAGAGTGAGCCAGATACGCATGGGCGACCATCCTGGCTCATGGACCCGCGGACGCGTAACTTTGGCCGGGGATGCGGCCTTCTGCGTCTCGCTGCTTGCAGGACAGGGATCGTCACTGGCCATGGCGGCAGCATACATTCTTGCCGGCGAACTTCACCGCGCAAAGGGAGACTACGCGGCGGCGTTTGAGAGATACGAAAAGCTATTCGCGTCCTTTGTGCTCAAAAAGCAGAAGGGGGCCTTGCGTTTTGCGGGTACATTCGCGCCGAAGTCGAAGCTCTCGATGTTCGTCCGCAACCAGATTATGAATCTCCTGACAGTCCAGTGGATTATGCAACTCGCAGTCGGGCGCGATCTCGCCGACGATTTCGCGCTCCCGGAATACTAGCGCGACGGCCGGGGCAAGCCGTGTGGTTATGGCATGGATGAGATCAAAATCTGATCAGCGTGGGGCAGCCCCCGAGTCCCATTCCCAAGTCTCGCAGATGCGCCGAGACCTGGGGCAGCTATGGTCTTGTTGCCGCTGAACAATTCGTTGGAGCGTCTCTACAAGCCCTGCGGTGAGTCCGGTAGGTGATCACTTCAAGGGGGGCATCTTCGATTTGGCCTTAAATATCCTCAGGTAATGCCGCTTACATGAAGCACTCAAATCCGGGTCGCAATGCTGGTGGAATGTGTATGTGCCAATGGCGAGTCCAAGGCCGGTGCCCACCCACATATCAGAGGACCAGTGATCCCGCGCCATGAAGCGGGTGAGCGTAACCGTGAAGGCAGCCGAATAGTTCAACACTCTCACCCAATTCTGGGAGTATTCGTGAGCTACAACCGTGGCCATGGCCCAGGTGAACATAGCGTGCCCGCCGGGGAAAGATGTGTTGATCATGGAGTGGCGCAGGAAGTCCCCATGGCCATTGCCTTCTCCTGGACGCTGCCGCGCGGCAATAAACTGCATCGGCGTGTAAACCAGAAATGTATTCACCAGTGTTTCGAGTTCCACTTCGCCGGTTTCCCGGGCGTGCGGATGATTACCCTTGATGCCATACAACCAGACTCCGCCCAGAGTAGTGGCAAGGCCTGCAATCGCGATGTCGGAAGTGTCCTGATAAAACGTGAAATGACCTCCGGGGAGATTGTTTTCAATACGCCGGTCGGTCACCAGAAAAGCCGCCGTGCCCCCAAGAAGGATGGCATCGTATTTGAGGTGCGATAGCTCGAACGGCGCCTTGTACATGCCCTTCTGGTCCTGGAGGATTCGCCTGACAGACCTAGACACCAATCCGCGCTGCATTTGCTGAGAGCCACCGGTTCCACTCGCGTCGTCATCCAGGGTTCCCGCACGAAGTGCCGACACATCAAAGTTCAGGCCTGTGGTCGGAAACTGCGGCACAGCATAGATAGGCAAAAGCGTCTTCGGGAGAGAGGAAGGCTCCGCGGGCCCGGACGCAGTCATCTGACAAAGAGCTGCCGGACAAAGTATTGCGCCGGCGATTACCACTAGAAATGTTTGCTGAATGTTCTTCGAACGATCGTGCAAAGGGAGCCTCCGTACGCGATTGTCCTACGAATCCGTCTCTTTGATGCAATTCCTTCTAAAGCGTGCACTGCGATTCGCGTGTTTGGGAAACTTTTGCTGCACTTCGATAGCGCGGAGACTTGCACCGCGTTATGCGGAGGCCGCCGAGACATCCTAAGCGTCACTTTCGGGGAGCACCTGCGCGGCGTTTCGACGAGCGGAAATTCGGCCGGGTTGTAACTGGATTCTGCTCCAGATTAGTCCTTCAGCAACTGTCTGGCGATCACCAGCCTTTGTATCTCGCTGGTCCCCTCGCCAATCGTGCACAGCTTCACATCCCGATAAAACTTCTCTGCGGGATAGTCTTTGATGAAGCCGTATCCTCCATGAATTTGCACACCCTCATTGGCACAGCGCACCGCGACTTCGCTGGCGTATAGTTTGGCCATCGAAGATTCGAGCGTGGTCTTCATTCCCGCGTCTTTCATGGACGCAGCGCGTAGCGTCAGTAATTTCGCCGCTTCGATTTCGGTCGCCATGTCGGCGAGCTTCCATTGAATCGCCTGAAAATCGCTGATCGCTTTACCGAACTGTCTGCGCTGCTTGGAATAGTTCAAGGCGGCATCGTACGCGCCCTCCGCCATGCCCAGGGACAAGGCCGCGATCGAAATTCTGCCGCCATCCAGCACGCGCATGGCATCAACAAATCCCTGGCCTTCGGTGCCGAGCAAATTCTCCGCAGGCAGAACGCAGTCTTCGAAAATTAATTCAGCCGTATCGCTCGCCCGCAAGCCAAGCTTGTTTTCTTTTTTCCCGGGACGGAAGCCTTTGGTTTCTTTTTCAACCAAAAATGCCGAGAGCCCATGCGTGTGAGCAGCACGGTCGGTGACGGCCACCACTACCAAAACATCTGCATAGTGCCCATTCGTGCAAAACGTTTTGGTTCCGTTCAAGACCCAATTATTTCCCTTGCGCACCGCCGTCATTCGCGCACTGCCGGCGTCCGAGCCGGACGACGGTTCGGTAAGACCCCATGCGCCGATAAATTCCCCGGTCGCGAGCCTGCTTACATATTTCTTTTTCTGGGCTTCGTTTCCGGCGACGAAAATATGGTTCGAGCAAAGTGATGTATGCGCGGCGACGATAATTCCAACCGATCCATCCACGCGCGACAACTCTTCGATCGCGGTCGCGTATTCGACGTATCCCATGCCCGCGCCGCCGTATTCGGCGGGGAAAATAATTCCCAGCAATCCGAGCTTGCCAAGTTCTTTGACGGTGGACAGCGGAAACTCGCCAGCTTCATCCCATTTCATTACATGGGGAGCAATTTCACGCGATGCAAATTCACTGACCGTTTTCTTTAATTGAAGTTGCTCGTCGTTGAGTTGAAAGTCCAAATTGTCCCCGCTCTCACAAAACTGTCATCTTTCGCTGCGCTCAGGGTGACAGCTCTCAAGTATTTTTCATTAAAACACAGGGCTAAGGTTCAACGAAGTGGTTAAACCGACCGTTCGGTTGTAATGCTTGGAGTTAACGTTTCGATGTGAGCGGGGTGTAAGCAAGCCCTACGGAGTTATATCTTTTCAGCAAGAGTGATGAATCGCTGAAATACTTCATTTGATAGCAATCGGCCACGTTGGGTCAGACGAATCGCATGTCCGTGACGTTCGACCAGGCCATCCACAACGCAATCCTCGATCACGTCCGAGATGCCAGCAATTGCCGGAATCCCAAATTTCTCTTCCGCAAGGTGGATATCAAGGCCGCGCGTAAGTCGCAGTCCAAGAAACAAAGTTTCCTCCAGCGCTGCCTGACGGGAAATTGGATTGATCTTGAGTTGATAGCCCGCAACATATTCCTCAACAGAATCGCTTGCGGAAAACCGTATCGCTTCCATTCTCGAATCTCGCGCAAAAAGCATCGAATGTGCGTCAACTCCGAATCCGAGATACGGTTGCCGGGTCCAATATTTCAGATTGTGGTGCGACTCGTGTCCAGCTCGACAGAAATTTGAAATTTCATACTGACTGATCCCCGCCGCGTTGAGACGTTCACACGCCTCTTCGTAAAAATCGGCAACCAGGTCTTCATCTGGAACGAAGTGCGCGTGATATTTTGTTCCGCCCGCCATGAGTTCGCGGCCCAGGCGCGAGTCTTCATCCACTTCGAGCATGTAAACGCTAACGTGAGGCACTTCCGATGCCACCGCCTGTTCAAGCGAATACTGCCAGCTTTCCGCATTCTGGTGGGGTAATCCGGCGATCAGGTCAACATTGATGTCGGTAATTCCCGCAGCACGCAACCTGGCAATGTCATCCATAACGGTTTCCCGTTTGTGCAATCGCCCTACCGACGCGGCTTCCTGGTCAGCAAACGACTGCACTCCCAAGCTAACCCGATTGACCCCGCACCGCCTGAAAGCGTCAAGAGCCGCTGCGGTGATGGTTCCCGGAGCGCACTCGACCGTGATTTCCGCGTCGGCCCGCACATCAAAAGTGGACCGCATCGTGACAAATAATCGCTCAAGCTGGCTTATATCGAGTAGAGTAGGAGTTCCGCCGCCGAGGAATATGGAGTCGGCGGCGTGTTCGAAGCGTCCGCCAATTTGGTCGGCGACCTCGGGAGCGCGTTGAATGTTCTCGCAGACACGGTTGATGTAACTTTGGTGAACCGCGCGCGAAAAAACGTCAGACGCGAAGTTGCAATAGCTGCATTTGCTGCGGCAGAAGGGTACGGAGATGTACAAGCCGAGCGGCATGAGACTCGATTATCCCACTTCCCCGCGCTTGTTACGTGCGCAGAATGGGTCGATTGCAGTTACATGCTTTTGCGAGACTGGCCGTCCCGAGTGTGCAAGATGTTGTGGCCTTTTCATCAAGTCTGCTAAACGACATACTCTATGGTCCCTCGCGTTGTAATCACTGGAATGGGCGTCGTGAGTCCGAATGGAATTGGCAAAGAAGCATTTTGTCTTGCCATTCTTGCGGGCAAATCCGGCGTAAAACGAATTTCGCGCTTTGACCCTTCAGCCCTGCCGGTGCAGATCGCGGGAGAAATCCCGGAATTCGACGAGCTTGCCTGGATGGATCCGCGCGAGCGCAAACATGTTTCACGCGTTGTCCCGCTCGCCATCGCCGCTTCGCACGAGGCCATTCAAGATGCCGGACTTGATCCCGCGGCAATGTCCATGGACGAAAAGCGCGAAATCGGGGTCATTCTCGGCACCGGTGGCGGCGCTCAGGAGTTTTCCGAGGAACAATATCGCCTCTGGCATTCGGGGCACGTAAAGCAGGTCAGCCTCTTCTGCATCCCGTCCGGCACCATGGGAACTATTCCCAGCGAAATCAGCATGCGCTTCGGTTTTCGCGGATACAGTCACGTCGTGACCGCCGGATGCACATCATCCACTGACGCCATCGGCTACGCTTACCAGCATATTCAGGCAGGGGTTCAGCCTATGTTTCTGGTCGGCGGCGTGGATTCGCCGATCACTCCTGGAATTATCAAGGGATACACGTTGCTGCGGGCATTGACCCAATCGTGGAACGAAGAACCCGAACGCGCGTCGCGGCCATTTTCTGCCGACCGCGATGGTTTTGTGATGGCTGAGGGCTCATGGATGTTCATCATCGAGGATTACGAGCACGCTAAAGCACGCGGCGCTCGCATTTACGCTGAGATCGTCGGCTATGGATCCACATGCGAGGCCTTTCACCGCGTGCGCATGAGTGATTCTCCGGAGGAGC
>JBOGLB010000341.1:0-2235 GCA_050745965.1 Terriglobales bacterium
CTGCTAAAGCCGCGGGATTCAACTGCGCAGCCGGACTCATGCCGGTAGCCCCACTCATTCGAGACGCCGTCAATGAAGACAATTGGTCAGGACTCATGCTCTGCATTCCCAGGACATCAAGAGGCAATCCGCTGGAGTTGGCGCCTCCCAACCCACCCGCGCCGAAACTGTCTATCCCCGTGTATTGCGTGGAATCGCCATTGGAGTATTGCGATTGCGCTCGCTGCACAGCGCGCCGGGAATCATAGGGCTCGGGAGTAGTTGGAGGTTGTTGTTGTTGCTCCTCTTGCTGTTGCTGATTACCAAGTTTGGGCGACATCTGAGTCTCCCAATCGTGGCGTCTCCAGAATTCATCCTCAGTTTCTGCGGTCTGGGGTCCCTTTCTGATTTGTTGCGCCCGTTCCAATTCCTCCCGCGCCAATTCCTCTTTGGTCGGCTTGACGCGGATATATTCGCGATCTTCTATTTCCTGGGTGATTAGGACCCGAACATTTTCATCCCGGACGATCACGCGGTAGAGCGCTTCGTCAGTCAAATCCCCGGGATCCAAAATGCGCCCCTGCTCATAGGCGGTGCGTACCAGCATCTTTTTAACTTCAAGAAGCAGACCAGGCTCCTTTTGCAGGATGGCTATGATGTTTTCCGCTGACAACGACACCATTCGTTCCGCTTCTTCCTCCGCCCGAGAAGTCGTAACTCTTGTAGTTTGGACGTCTTTTTGCTGCGTCTGTTGCTGGGATGAGAAGTCCTGAGCGAACGACGACGGAAGCGCAGCAGTCAACAGAAACAGCAGCGCGGTGCCGCAACTAGTAGCACGAGTCATAAATGAGGATGAACAATGTTTCACATGACACCTCTATTGGCCGATTGGAAGGCCACTTAAATCACACACGAGACACAGAAAAGGTTCGCGCAATGTAGCGCGCAAAAGGCTAAACCGGCTCAATATCGCCCTCGTCTACCTCGACAGCGACCGATCTCTGGATTAGGTGAACGGACAACACAACCCTAAATTTCTCTTTTCGCCGAACCAGGATGCCTTCCATCCCAAAAAATGGTCCGCTGCGGACACGCACACGCTTGCCCACGGTCAGATAGGGATGAGGCTCAAAACCGGTAGTGCGTGCAAGCCCATTCCGCAGCGATTCGATTTCAGCATCCGGCAGCCTGGCTGGCTTGCCTTGAAAACTGACGAATTGGACTACCCCCGGTATTCGCAGCGCATCGAGGCGGTCCTTAAGCGGAATGTGAACGAAGATGTATCCCGGAAACAGAGGTAATTCCAGTTCCTTGCGCCTATCCTTCCAGCGGCGAACCGACTTGTACAGGGGAAGGAAACACTCGATGCGATAGCCTTCCATTAACTGCTGCACTGTCTTTTCGTGCCTGGGATTGGTATGCGCGGCGTACCACCTCGTCTCCAGGTATTCGGCAGGCACCACTGATGAAGCGTCAGTCAAAGATGCCGCCGAATTGATCACCTCGATGCTCGTTGAGTTCATTCGCGAAGAACCTTCCAAAGCTTCGCCCCCTCACTTACATGGCACGCGTGAGATAACCCGAGGATATGCACTCATTTCATCGCAAAAACTTGGCCCAGGATCTTAATTACCATGACGTAAGTAAACACGTCGAGACGCAGACGACAAACGCCTCAAGCGAGCATTAAACGTATCGAATTTCGGAATTGGTCCGGCTTGAATAGGTGTAGCCAAGAAGACAGCATTGTCCTTCGAAATTATGTGGTTCCTAATTTAGAGAGGCGCTCAAAAAGTATATCCCAAATGGCCTTGATTCGCCCCGGAACTATTATCCAAGTCGGCACGGGGAAGGCATAGACACCAATAACTGATACGCGAACCCGTGTTATTCCCGAGAGTTGCGCTGAATCCAGGAAGAATCTCGTCACCAATCCTTCCGTGGTAGGTGTTTTCACCTACAATTTTGGGGACAAGCCCTGGCAATTTTCAGCCAGGGCCGGCCCCGACTTGGCTCGTCCCGTGGCAATCAGATCTCGCAGGCACTCGTTGTACTTTTTCACCGGGGCCTGCCCGCTGCCAATTGAGATTCCTTTGTCAAAAAAGTCAGCTACTGAAAATGGAAATATTCACTTCTTGGATTCTTCATTCTTTGCATCCGGATCGGGCGCGATGTAAACTCCGATAACCCTTCCGAAGTGAACTTTCATTTTCGTCGCTCCGTGAACGGGGTCTCAACGTAGGATGGGATGAGAGC